>JACQTH010000538.1 GCA_016210935.1 Acidobacteriota bacterium
GTCCAGGACCAGGAGCCTCGAAGAGC
Source organism: Acidobacteriota bacterium (assembly GCA_016210935.1). Classification (GTDB taxonomy): domain Bacteria; phylum Acidobacteriota; class Vicinamibacteria; order Vicinamibacterales; family JACQTH01; genus JACQTH01. The sequence continues at coordinate 27 of JACQTH010000538.1, forward strand.
CGCGCACTACCGGAGGACGCTGAGCAATCAGCCCGGATGGCAGCTCGTAGTCGAAATCCGCGACATTCATCACAAAGCCGGCTGTGCGAGGTGCAACGTGCAAGATGCAAGGTGCAAAGCCGATCGGGCAATTCGGGCAACTCGCAGGGTGCAGCGTGCACCTTGCACCCAGCATTCTGCACTGGCGAAGACAGGTGGCCGCCGTCTTGCAAAGTCAATCGTACAAGCTCGGCCGTCAGGCGCGTTTCTGCCAGTCGAGCTGGCAAGGTTATGAGCAGCGTCTGGCGACTGGAATCGATCGCATGGATGATTGCAAAACGATCGCCGAATTGGATCGGTGACTGAGATGGCTCCCGAGCGCGATAATCCGAAGGGGCGGCGCGAGAGAACGGCCGGCGCCGGACGCTCGACGCTGGTCCTGGTCGTGGACGATTTTCAGGACAGCCGGGAAATGTGCGTCGAGTACCTGTCGTTTCTCGGGTATCGCGTGGCCGAAGCAGGCGACGGTTATGAAGCGCTCCATCGCGCGCGGCAGCTCAGACCCGATGTCATCTTGATGGACTTGTCCCTGCCCGGCATCGACGGCTGGGAGGTCACGCGACGGCTCAAATCGGATCCGGAGATGCGCGGGATTCCGATTGTCGCCGTCACCGCGCACGCGCTTCCAGGCGACGCGGACCGTGCCCGGCGGGCCGGCTGCGATGAGTTCGTCACGAAACCGTGCTTCCTCGACGAGCTGCTGGAAAAGATCGAGCAGGTCACGCATGCCGTAGGGGCGGTTCGCTAACCGCCCCTGCAGTCTCAGAAGAGCGTCCGGCGCTCCTGATCCGCTGCGGCCTCCGTCGAGATCTCCCGCCTCACCACGCCCCAGTGTTCGAACGCCTGCGCACTGAATCTGGCGATCACCGGCCCGTGGTCGCTGGTACCCACTTCACGGTACACGGGACACTCCAGAGCGGCGCGCGCGATGGGCTCGCTGGCCAGCACGTAGTCGAGCCGCCAGCCGATATTCCGCTGCCGGAGATTGCGCCACGGCGCCCACCACGTGAACAGGTTCTCGTTGTCGGGATCCAGCGTGCGCCCGACGTCGACGAGGCCATGACCGATGATCCGCTCCAGAAGCTCGCGTTCGTCGGGCCGCTGGCCGATGATGCCGGGCTTGCGTTCCTTGGGGTGCACGTCGCGATCGGTTCTGGCGATGTTGAGGTCGCCGCACAACACCACTGGCACGCCGGTCGCCTCGAACGTCGCGACGAAATGTTCGGCCGCCTCGAGAAAGCGTATCTTCGCGTCGAAATCCTTCCCGCCGTTCGGAACGTAAATCGACCCCACCGTCACTGCGCCGATCTGCGCGGTCACGATCCGGTTTTCGTAGTCGAATGGCGGATGCGAGAACGTGGGACGCTCCGGCGACGTTGCCTTCCGGATGTGCAGGCCGACCCCGGAATACGCCTTCTCGCCGTGCCAATAACACCAGTAGCCTTCCATCTCACAGAGCGCCGGCGGCACCTGGGCGGATGACGCCTTGATCTCCTGCAGGCAGACCACATCCGGCCGCTCGCGTTCGACCCACTCGCGGACTTCGTTCTGCCGGGCGCGGATGCCGTTGACGTTCCAGGTCGCGATCGTGAATGGCACGTCAGAAGTCACAGGTCCGACCTCGTAGTGGTAGTAGTCGTACGGGCCGAGCGTGCTCCGCCCGCAAGCGTGCCCGGGCCGTGTTCAAAAATAGCCGCGGAGGTCGACCCGTCCACGTTTCTGCAGCAGCGGCGCCCAGAGATCGCCGCGCTTCGCGATCCGGTCGTGCACATTGTCGACCCTGAAGTCCTCGATCCGAATCCCCGCATCGATCTCTTTCCAGGTGATGGGCGTTGACACGGTCGCCAGCGGGCGGGGGCGGACCGAATAGATCGACGCCAGCGTCCGGCCCCAGGCATTCTGGTTGTAATCGACGAGGACGCGACCGCGCGGACGCCTGGCGACGCGGTATTCCGCCGTCATCAGCTGCGGATGCTGTCCGGCGAGCTCGACCGCCAGCGCTTTCGCAAAGGTCCACACGTCCTTCTGGCGAGGGCCCCGCACGATCGGCACGTAGACATGCAGCCCCTTCGATCCCGTGGTCTTGACATACGACGACATCCGGAGCTGCGTGAGCGCGTCGTGAACGATTCGGGCGGCCTCGAGCACGCGATCGAACCCCGCCCCGTCGCCGGGATCCAGATCGAAGTGCACATAATCGGGCCGGTCGACATCGTCGCACGTGGCGTACCACTGATTCAGATCGATGCAGCCGAGATTGATGACCCAGAGCAGCGAGGCCATGTCCTGAATCATCGGGAACTCGATCACGTTCCCGGACCCGTGATGGATGCGGCAGACCTCGATCCACGCGGGCCGCGGGGCGGGCGCCCGTTTCATGAAGAAGAAGTCGCCCGTGATGCCGTTCGGGTACCGCTTCATGACCATCGCCCGGTTCCGGATGTGCGGGAGCAGCACCGGCGCGACGTCGGCGTAGAACTGAAGCAGGTCGCCCTTGGTCAGGCCCTGGTCGGGCCAGAAGATCTTGCGCAGGTTCGTGAGCCGGACCTCGCGACCGTCTGCTTCGATTCGGCTGTCGCTCTGGTCGCTGGGGATGGCAAGCGCTCTACCGGTCCTCCGTCTGGTTCTGCTCACTGAACTCCTTGTAGGAGCCGAGCCTCGGCGGCCGCGCGCCACGCCTGACCGAGCCGACCACCGGAACATAGGTCAACTCCCGTCCAGCCGCGACACACCGCAGCATCAATCCACCGCGGCTCATGTCGCCGCGCCCGACGAACTCGGCAGGAAACAACAGCCTCGATCCAAAGACGGTGCCCAGGACATCGACGTACTTGCCAGACGCGATGCTGCCCAGCAGCACGACCTCGCACGAGGCGCCGACCCGTCGCCGCAGCGCGCGCGCGCTGATCTCGAGCGGACCGCGGTACGCCGGGTTCGACGCGCTGACGTCGACGCACGCGTAGGCTCGCAGATCGTCGATCGTGACCGCAGCGTCAGGGGGCACCAGGCCTGCGCCTGGTGTGATGACGAACACGCCCGCGCCGAACGGCGGCCGCGCGAACGTCATCGCGTACGTCAGCTTGCCGCGGAAGTAGAGCCCGCTGATGAAGCTGAAGACGTCCCCCAGCAGCGCGCCCTGGCGCGAGCGAAGCTGCCCGGCCAGCGGGAACCTCGCCCGATCCGAAAAGACCAGACGGCCGCGCTCCCCACCACAGTTCGCGGGCGACAACAGAAACACCCGGCCACCACCACCGCGCCGCTTTTTCCGACGCGCTACCTGCCCCATGGTTTCGCTCGCGGGTTCCGGATACCTGGTACTAAATCGACCAGCGCACCAGGACCGCCCCGACGGTAAACCCGGCGCCCACCGACGCCAGCAGCACGAGGTCGCCTTGCTTCAACCGGCCGTCGGCGCGCGCGTCGTTCAGGGCGAGCGGAATCGTCGCGCCCGTCGTATTGCCGTACCGCTCGATATTGATCACGACCCGGTCGGCGGGCAGGTCGAGACGGGCGGCCGCCGATTCGATGATGCGCCGGTTGGCCTGGTGGGAGACGAACAGATTGAGATCGCTCGGCGTCAGACCGTGCCGGGCGAGCAGGCGGCGGCAGATCTCCTCGGTCTTCCGCACGGCGAACTTGAAGACCGTCTGACCATCCTGCTTGACGTAATGAAGCCGTCCTTCGACCGTTTCGCGCGACGCGGGCCGCAGGCTGCCGCCGGCCGGCATGCACAGGGCCGGGCCGCCGCTGCCGTCGATCTCATGCGCGAAATCGATGATGCCCACATCGCCGGCCGATCGGCCGTCGAGCGCCGACACGACGACCGCCCCGGCGCCGTCGCCGAACAGCACGCAGGTTGCCCGATCCTGATAATCGATGATGCTCGACATCACATCGGCGCCAATCGCGAGCGCGTGTCGATGCGCGCCGCTCGCCACCATCTGCGAGGCGGCCGTCAGGGCATAGGTGAACCCCGAGCAGGCGGCGCCCAGATCGAATCCCCAGGCCCGGCTCGCGCCAATCTTGTGCTGCACGAGGCAGGCGGTGCTGGGGAAGATCGTGTCCGGCGTGGTCGTGCCGACGACGATCAGCTCGATATCGTCGGGCGTGAGGCCCGCCTGCGCGATGGCGGCCAGCGACGCTTCTTTCGCCAGATCGGACGTGGCGACACCCCTGTCCACGATGTGCCGCTCCCGGATCCCGGTACGCTGGAGGATCCATTCGTCGCTCGTGTCGACCATCTTCTCGAGATCGGCGTTCGTCAGCACACGAGGCGGCACATAGGTCGCCAGCGCGGCGATATGCGTGCGCCGCAACGCGCCGGCCTTCCCGACCCGGTTCACCTCTCCCGCCGCTTCGACCTGTTCCACCTCTCCTACCCGCCTCACCACCCCACCTGCCCTACCCGCCTCCCCTGTCCTTCCCGCCTTCCTCACCATAGCGTCGAGCTCCGGGCGGGAGCGGTCAGCCCAAAAAACTCATACGCGCGCGCGGTCGCCACGCGGCCCCGCGGCGTGCGATCCAGAAATCCTATCTGAATCAGAAACGGCTCGTAGATGTCCTCGATCGCGTCCTTCTCTTCGCTCAAGGCGGCCGCGATCGTGTTCACCCCGACGGGCCCGCCGCCGAACTTCTCGATGATCGTCCTGAGCAGCCGGCGATCGACTTCGTCGAACCCGAGCTCGTCGACTTCGAGCAGCTTCAGCGCCGCCTGCGCCACGGGCACGGTGATCCGTCCCTCGGCGCGGACCTGCGCGTAGTCGCGGACGCGGCGCAGCAATCGATTGCCGACGCGGGGCGTGCCGCGCGATCGCCGCGCGATCTCGGCGGCAGCGGCGCCGTCGATCTCGACGTTCAGGATCCGGGCAGACCGCCGCACGATCTCTTCCATGTCCGCATCGGTGTAGAAATCCAGCCGATGCACGATCCCGAACCGCGAACGAAGCGGCGATGTCAACAGCCCCGTGCGGGTGGTGGCGCCGACCAGCGTGAACTTCTGCAGTGGCACCTTCACCGACCGCGCGCTCGGGCCCTGCCCGATGACGATGTCGAGCTGATAATCCTCCATCGCGGGATACAGGATCTCTTCGATGGCCGGCGCCATCCGGTGGATCTCGTCGATGAAGATCACTTCCCGCTCGCGCAGGTTCGTCAGAATCGCCGCGAGATCACCGGGACGCTCCAGGACCGGCCCGGCCGTCGCGCGGACGGCGACGCCGAGCTCGTTCGCGATCACATAGGCGAGCGTCGTCTTGCCGAGACCCGGCGGGCCATACACCAGCACGTGATCCAGCGCCTCCGCGCGCTGTCTGGTCGCGGCGATCGCCACCTGGAGGTTCTCGCGGATCCGATCCTGGCCGATGTACTCGTCGAGCGTTCGCGGCCGGAGACCGGCTTCGAACTGCACGTCGTCTTCGACGCGTGCCGCGCTCACGAGGCGGGAATCGGTCATGGGATTCAGGGGTTCCAGGGTTCCGAGGTTCTTGCGGTACGTGGCTTCCGCCTTCAGGCGGAAGATCTTCCGGCTACAGCCGGAAGCCACGTACGGCACGAACCTGAACTCCTTTATCTTGACAACGCTCGCAGCGCCTGACGCAGCGTGTGCTCGAAGGTGATGGCGGCGCCAGGCGGCGCGCTCTTGATGGCGCTCTCGACGGCGCGCTCGGCAAGCGGCCGATGATAGCCCAGATTCAGCAGCGCCGACAGCAGGTCGCGGCGCAGATCGTCGGGCCGCGCCTCCTCCACGGCCCCCGGCGCCTCGATCGTCTCCAGCTTGAAGGCGGCGAGCTTGTCTTTCAGCTCCAGCACGATCCGCTCGGCGGTCTTTCGGCCGACGCCCGGAATCGCCGTCAGCCGCGCCACGTCACCGCGCTGCACGGCCGCCACCAGATCCGGCGGCTCGATCCCCGACATCGTGTTCAGCGCGAGCTTCGGCCCGACGCCGCTGATCGAGATGAGACGATCGAAGATCTGCAGCTCCAGCTCGGTCAGGAAACCGAACAGCGCGAGGGCGTCCTCCCGCACGTGCGTATGGATGCGAAGCGATACCTCGGCGCCGGGCTCCGGCACGCGGTAGAACGTGGACAGCGGCACCTGCACGTCGTAGCCGACGCCCTGCACGTCGACGATGAGCCGCGTGGGCGCTTTCGTCAGGACGCGGCCGCGGAGAAACGCGATCATCCGCGTGTTCTCCCCATGAGCGCGGCCAGGTCGGCCGGCCCGAGCTGGCGCCAGCTGGTGGCGGCGCGCCGCGTCGTGGGCCCATTCTGCGCCCCTCGCTCCCGCTTCAGGCGGCTGGCGATGTCGTTCGAATGAACGTGACAGATCGCCACGGCCAGGGCGTCGGCGACGTCGTGGGGCGTTGGCGCGCGTCTCAGTCCCAGAAGCATTCGCACCATCTGCTGGACCTGCACCTTCTCGGCGCGGCCGTAGCCCACGACCGCGCGCTTGATTTCCGCCGGCGAATACTCGGCCACCTCCACACCGGCTTCGCTGGCGGCGAGCAGGGCGACGCCGCGGGTATGACCCAGCTTCAGCGCGCTGCGGACGTTGGCCGCATGAAACACGTTTTCGACGGCCACGCAGGATGGCGCGCACTCCCGAATCAGCTTCAGGAGCTCGCGATGGACGAACTGCAGCTTGTCGGGAAACGTGGCGGACGCAGGCGGGCTGATCGCCCCGCAGACGAGAAGTCGATGACGGCTGCCGTCCGTTTCGACGCAGCCGTAGCCGGTCCGAGCCGAGCCCGGATCGATCCCGAAGACCTTCACGCGAGTGAAGCCTCGATCTCCTTCTCTTCGATGTCGAAGTTGGACCACACGTGGCGCACGTCGTCGTGCTCCTCGATGACCTCCATCAGCTTGAGCATCTGCTGCGCGGCCTTGCCTTCGAGCTTCACGTAATTCTGCGGCAGCATCGCGATTTCGGCCGTCGCCGGCTCGATGCCGAGGCGTTTGACCGCGTCGAGGACGCCCTGGA
>JACQTH010000542.1 GCA_016210935.1 Acidobacteriota bacterium
GATCTCGGACCACAACTGGGCGTTCAGTCGCGCGACCTCACGCGCGACCTCGAGGCTGCGACCGCGCTCGAATCGGTGGTAGTCGACCACGATGAGATCGCGAACGTTGTCGATGATGCCGTTGCCGAGGACCGATCCGCTCCGGCAGAGCAGGCGCGCCGGGTCGACCTGGCCGAGGTCGAGACCCGTTCTGACACGCGCCTGGGGCAGGGGCCGGAGCTGGAGGAACGCGAACTCCCGAGGCGAGCCGCGCGGCGCCGAGAGGTTCACGGCAAACTCGATCTCAACCGTGCCGGTCGTCCCGCGCGTGCCGACATCGAGCACCATCTCGACGAGCGCCGCCAGCGGAAACTGCCCGTGCTTCAGAACCGGCGCGAAGGTCACCAGCGGCACGCCGGGCCGCGAGGTCCCGTCGTAGATGGCGTCGTTCTCCGGTGAATAGGTCGACGCGAGCGCGGGGAGCGTTCCATCGCTCATCGCGTCCTCGAGGCCGAACAGCTTGAGATCGACATCGAGCGCCGGCCGCGGGTCGTCCGGGTCCGGCAACTCGAGCGCATAGAACTCGCGCTGCGAATCACGCATCACGATGCCCGGCGCAGCCGAGGGCAGCGCATGCCGTGGATACCGTGGGGAGAACCGGACGCACAGATTCCCCTCGACGACGGCGGCGCCGAGCCCGAGCGCAACTGCGGCGATGCCGTCCTCGGCTTTCATGGGAGGAGACGGATAGAAGTTGTGCGATCGGGCGACGCCCGCGAAATCGGGATAGAACCGGCGGCCGTGCGGCATCCCGACGAGCCGCTGGATGATGACGGCCATCTTCTCTTCCTCGAGGCGATACGGCGAGCCCTCGAGATACGCCTTGGCGCGCTGCGAGAACGTCGACGCGTAGACCCGCAGGATCGCCTCGGTCAACTGCTGCAGCCGCACCTCGAGATCCACGTGAGTGTTCGGCAGCATGTACGTGGCGTAGATGCCGGCGAACGGGCGGTAGTGGGAATCTTCGAGCAGGCTCGACGATCGAATCGCGAGCGGGTACCGAATCAGCTCGAGCGCGGACGTCAGATCGTTCATGATGGCGCGCGGCAGGCGCGAGAGCTGAAACGCCTGGTGCACCTGGCGATCGTCGCGGCTGCCAATCGCCAGCAGCTTCAGATCGTTGGTCTCCAGGAACTCGTCGAACACGTCGGTGCCGAGCACGATCGACGAGGGCACCGAGATCTGGATGCCCGGGAACTGCGCCGCGAGCGTGCGGCCATCGCGCGTGCGATAGTCCGACAGCAGGCGGTTGACGAAGGCCAGCCCGCGCGCCTTGCCGCCCAACGAGCCGCCGCCAATCCGCGCGAAGCTGGTCTCCGCGTCGAACGTGTGGCGATCGAAATCGGCGACCGTCGTCCGGCCCCGCTCGCGCCGGTAGTCCTGAATGGATCGGATCAGCTCCTGGCGGAGCGCCTCGACGGTGGCGAACTCCGAGACCCGTCTCGGTCGAAGGCGGTCCGCGAGCGTGAACTCGGTCCGCGCCTTCAGCCACTTGGAGAAATGATTGCGCTCACCGTGATACGCCAGGCTCGCTTCGGGCACGGTTCGAAGCTTCTCCTCGAGCGATCGCAGGTCCGTGGCGCGATCCACTTCGGTCCCGTCCGGCAACCGGAAGACGAAATCGCCGAAGGCGAAATTGTCGACCATGAAGTGGCCGAGCTGCTCCAGCAGGAACGGCGAGCCCTTCTGCACGAACGACGCGCCGGCCGCCCGCGCGAGAAACTCGTTGCCCAGGTAGCCCGACTGGAGCATCACCGGCACGTCCGGATCGCGCTCGCGCACGTGGCGCGTCAGGAGCAACCCGGCGTCGTTGCGCTTCTTCCCGCACATCGGAAACTCGACGTCGGAGATGATGCCGAGCACGTTGTCGTGGTAGCGCTCGAAGTACTGCCAGGCCTCTTCGTACGTCCCGCACAGCAGGATCTTCGGCCGGGCCTCGATGCGCATCATCTTGTCCCAGAGATTGATCCCCTCCGGAACCAGACGCGCCGACTGCTTCATCAGCTCGATGTAGGCCGCCGGCAGGAACGAGGAGTAGTAGCGGACGCTGTCCTCAATCAGGATGATGGCCTGGACCCCGCAGCGGCCGGTGTCGTGCTCGACGTTCAGTCGATCTTCGACGTCTTTGACGATCGCGAGCAGGATACGGACGTTCCCCTGCCACAGGAAGATCCGATCGAAGTCCGAGAGGTCTGCCCGCGCCCGGAACTCGTTGAGGTCCTGATAGTCGTACGCGAGCAGGACGACCGGCACCGAGAGACCGGTCTCGCGCACGCGGCGCGCCAGCGCCAGCGCATCCATGTCGCCGACCTGGGGCGCCGTGATGACCAGATCGTAGGCCGGCCGATCTCGCCGATCGGCCGTGAGCCGGGTGAGCGCCTCGGACCCCGTCGCGACATGCGTGAGGCCCGGCGCATGCCGGAGGTTCAGCTCGAGGAACTCGCTGAGGATGACTTCCTGGAGCCGCCCGTCCTCCGCGAGGATGAACGAATCATAGAGGCTCGAGACCAGCAGGATGTGCTGGACCCGATGCCGCATGAGGTCCTGGGGGATACCGGGCATGAAAAGAACCTAATGGTACTGGGTCGGGGGCCGGGGGTCGGGGGTCGGGAGTCGGGAGTCGGGAGTCGGGAGAGACAAATAAACCTACGGCCGCGATGCGTCAATCACCTTGCCCTGCCTCTTTTCTCCGTCCCCAGGCCCCCGGCCCCCTGCTCTTACACCAGCCCCTGGTCCATCATCGCATCGGCGACCTTCAGGAAGCCGGCGATGTTGGCGCCGTTCACGTAGTTCCCCGGCGTGCCGTACCGCTCCGCCGTCTGGACACAGTTGCTGTGGATCTTCTTCATGATCTGGTGCAACCGGCGGTCGACTTCCTCCCGGCTCCAGGTCTCACGCATCGCGTTCTGCGACATTTCGAGGCCCGACACCGCCACACCGCCCGCGTTCGCGGCCTTGCCCGGCGCGTACAGGATGTTGGCGTCCACGAAGATCCGCACGCCCTCGAGCGTGGTCGGCATGTTCGCCCCTTCCGAGACCAGGTAGACGCCGTTGCGCACGAGGTTCTGCGCGTCGGTGCCGTTGATCTCGTTCTGTGTCGCGCTCGGAAACGCGCACTGCGCCTTGTGGTCCCAGAGCGGGTTGTCGACGCGGCCCGGATCCACCGGCGTGTAGGTCGCGCTCTTGAACCGCTCGGCATACTCCTTGATCCGTCCGCGCCGCTCGTTCTTCAGCTTCATCACGAACGCCAGCTTCTCGGGGTTGAGGCCCGCGTGGTCGTAGATGTAGCCGTCTGAATCGGAGAGCGTCACGACTTTCGCGCCAAGCTGAATCAGCTTGTCGACCGTGTGCTGCGCGACGTTGCCGCTGCCGGACACGAGGCACAGCTTGCCCTCGAGCGACTCACCACGCGTCGCCAACATTTCGGCCGCCATGTAGACGGCGCCGTACCCCGTCGCTTCAAGCCGAATGAGCGAGCCGCCCCAGTTCAACCCCTTGCCGGTCAGCACGCCCGTGTTCTCGTTCGCCAGGCGCTTGTATTGTCCGAACAGGAATCCGACCTCGCGCCCGCCGACGCCGATATCACCGGCCGGCACGTCCGTGTTCGGCCCGACATGTCTGAAGAGCTCCGACATGAGGCTCTGGCAGAACCGCATCACCTCGTTGTCGCTCTTCCCCTTGGGATCGAAATCCGAGCCGCCTTTTCCACCCCCCATCGGGAGCGTCGTCAGCGAGTTCTTGAACACCTGCTCGAACGCGAGAAACTTCAGGATGCCGAGATGAACGGATGGATGAAACCGGAGGCCTCCCTTGTACGGGCCCAGCGCGCTGTTCATCTGCACGCGAAACCCGCGGTTGATGTGATACGTCCCCTGATCGTCCTGCCAGGGAATGCGAAAGATGATGACGCGCTCCGGCTCGACGAGCCGCTCCATGATCTTCGCCGTGCGGTACTCCGGATGCCGCTCGAACACCGGATCGAGCGATTCGAGCATTTCCTGCACGGCTTGATGGAACTCGGGCTCCGCCGGATTCTTCGCCTTGACGCTGGCGAGGATCTCGTTCGAATAGTCGGACAGATTGGTGCCGGACACGGCGTGGTTGATGAGCATGATGAGGGCCTCCTTGTTTGATTTGCGGTGGGGCCCCACCCCCACCGCCTCCCACGCCTCGCTGGCGCTCGGCGCGGTGACTCGCTACAGCGATCCGCCCAGTGCAGCGGTTCGCAGGGCCCACCCGCCGACTCCGACGGCTCGCTCGGGCTCGCCGAGCCGATTCGTGAGAACGATCCACGGGAGTATGAGTGCCGAACCCACGCGACCCAACCGGACTTTATAACACGTCGCGCGGACGAGAGGCAGGACTACCCGGCGACCCTGAACGGCACCAGCTCGGTCGCTTCGCCGGCATCGCTCCTGGCTTTGAGTTCCAGCAGGAACTCCCCGGCGGGCAGGCTGGCAAGCGGCAGATCGATCTGATGCGTCGTGTCGAGGCTGCTGTTCGCCGCGACCGGAAGGTCGGTCATCGAGGTGCCACCGCGATTCAGCAGCTTCGCCGTGACCGCGGGCGCCGTCCCGCCGGGACCATAGGCCGCGACCCGGACGATCAGGCGATCGGTGCGCCGGAACTCACGCGCCGCGGTCGGCGCCGGATTGGGGTTGGAGGAGAGCCCCCGGAACTCGAGCGCATTGCGAGCGCGCAGCACGCGCGGCGTGCTCAGGTACACTTCCGGTCCCGAGAAATCGGGAACGACGATCTCCTGCACATCCGAATCGAGCACGCCACCCTTTCCTTCAATCTGGAGCCGCAGCTCCATCTTTCCCGGCTGCGCCTCAAAGCTCACGTGATGCACGTCGCGCGCGACGGGAGCCGGCGGCGCCGCCCCGAGCGTTCCGGCCGTGGCCCCGTTCGCCCCGGCCGCGGCAAGGTCGCCCTCCGGCACCTTTCCGCGGAAGTACGCGCGTCCCTCGGTCCCGGCCGCGATGACGGCGACCCGCGCCGGTTCCTCGCGCCGCTGGCCGGGTACCGGCGGCATCGGTTCCCAGACGAACGTCACGCGCGTTTTTCCGTCTTCACCCTTCGACGTGCCGAGCCACGTCTGAATGAGGCGGCGGCGCTGCTCCGCAAGCGAAGCCAGGGCCCGTTCGACCGCAGGGGGCGGGCCCGGCTTGGGCGGCGCCGTCGCGCGCGTCATCTCCTCGGGCGTCATGGCCCAATAGCCCTTCCGCGCCCGCACATTCACGCCGCGGCGATTGGCCGCCTGCCGGATGCGGACTTCGATCTTGTGAAACTTGCCGTCCGAGGGGGCCTGCGTCGAGTTGTAGCCAATCAAGTAGTACACGCTCGAGTCCTGAACGACCTGCTTCAAGCCGCCGGCCAAATCATTGCGATTGACGATCGCGCGGCCATCGGTCTGGTCGGCGAGCGTCCGCAGCGAATCGAGGCTGCTGTTGAGAGCCTGCGTGTCCTGCTGCATGCCAACGTTCTGACTGATGTCGAACTCCGCCGCCGCCAGCCCGCGCGGATCGAGCGCATAGATCGCGGTGTTGGTCCGATTGGCGGCGTCGTACACCTCGCGCAGCTCCATCTGCAGGTCGAGATCCGCGGAAAAGCGCGCCCGATCCTCGAGCAGGCTGCCCTGCCCCGCCGTGGGATTCCCGCGGTTCGGGTTGCCCAGACCGGGGAGCGCCGCGATCGGATCGCGCAGCTGCGGCGGCAGCAGGCTCGTAAAGCCTTCGCTCACGAGAATCACGGCCTTTCGTCCCTCGCGCAGGCCGCCGAGATGGGTCACGAGCGCCTTGAGCGCCGAGAGACTCACCTGGTTCCGGATCTGCTCCACCGTGGCGGCGGGATACAGCGAATAGCGATCCTCGAACTCGTTCCGCGGCCTGTAGTCGTACTTGCGGCCCTCGAAGGTCTTCAGCGCCCGCGCGACGCTCTCGCGATCGCGGGTCATCCGCACCTCGCTCAACGGCGTCAGCGGATACATCAATCCGACGAGATCCGCCGCCCCGAGCTGGTTCGTGACGAAATTCATCAACGGGTCCCGGACCCCCATGCTGCTCGAGAGCCGCACATGGTAGTCATCCAGGAAAATGGCAAAGAGCCGCACGTCATCCCGGGCCGCCTCGGATTCCTCGTCGTAGCTGCTCCGGATCGGCCGCGGAGGTTCGGCGCCGGGTTTCAGCTCGCCACCGAGCTGCACCATCTTGAACGTCTCGATGGTCTGCGGCTTGCCGTCTTCCGTGACCTCGAAATCGGCCTGCGTGAGGTCCGTGACCTGCCTGCCGTCGCGATCGGTGACGATGACGTCGACACGAACGAAGTTGATACCGGTCCTGAAGGTCGGTGGCTGAGGGGTCGTCCCTGGAGCCGGGGCCTGCGGGTCGGTGGGTTTTTGTTCGGGTTTTTGTTCGGGTTTTTGGCCCGGCTTCTGTCCCGGGTTCTGTTCGGGTGCCTGCGCCGGGGGCTGCCCGCCGCCCACTGATGCGGGTGCCAGTAGCGCGGCCACGAGCGCGAGACTCAGAAAGCGCCGCACACCTGATGATAACATCACGGCGACCGCACGGAGGCTCAGACGTGGAGCAGCAAGCTGAACGAGTTCGGGCCGCCATCACGGATCTCACCGAGGACGAACGCATCTTCCGCGATTCGGTCTACGACTTCGCGGATCGGCGCGTGCGCCCGCTGGTCCGTGAGATGGACGAGAAGGCCACAATCCCCCGGGCGCTGATTGAGGACCTGTTTGGCCTCGGGGTCATGGGCGTCGAGATCCCGGAGTCGTTCGGCGGCGCGGGCGCCCAATTCTTTCACGCCGTCCTGGCCGTCGAAGCCCTGTCGCGCGTCGATCCCTCCATAGGCGTGCTCGTCGACGTCCAGAACACGCTGGTCATCAACGCGCTGATGCGGTGGGGCAGCGAAGACCTGAAGCGGCGCTATCTGCCGCGGCTCGCGGCCAAGGCCCTGGGCGCGTACGCGCTGTCGGAGGCCGGCTCGGGCAGCGATGCGTTTGCGCTCACCACCCGTGCGATCGCGACCGCCGACTCCTTCCGGCTGAGCGGCCGCAAGCTCTGGATCACGAACGCGCTCGAAGCCGACCTCTTCATCGTCTTCGCGACCGTCGATCCCGCCCAGGGGTATCGCGGCATCACCGCGTTCCTCGTCGAGCGTCTCTTTCCCGGCTTCATCGTCGGAAAGAAGGAGGACAAGTTAGGAATCCGGGCAAGCAGCACCTGCGAGCTGTTGCTGGAAGACTGCGCGGTGCCGCGCGAGAACGTACTGGGGGAGGTGGGCCAAGGCTACAAGGTGGCGATCGAGACGTTGAATGAGGGCCGCATCGGAATCGGCGCGCAGATGATCGGTCTGGCCCGCGGCGCCCTCGATCATGCGATCCGCTACACCAAGGAACGGAAGCAGTTCGGCCGGGCGGTGGCCGAGTTTCAGGCGGTGCAGTTCCAGCTCGCGCGCGCGGCAACCGATCTCGAAGCGGCCCGGCTGACGGTCTACAACGCCGCGCGATTGCGCGACGCCGGCCGGCCGTTTCTGACAGAAGCAGCGATGTGCAAGCTCTTTTCTTCAGAAGTTGCGGAACGGGTGACGTCGCTGGCGGTGAATCTGTATGGCGGCTATGGGTACGTGAAGGATTACCCGGTCGAGAAGCTGTACCGCGATGCAAAGATTGGACAGATTTACGAGGGGACGTCGAATTTGCAGTTGCAGACGATAGCGAAACAGATCCTGAGCTGACGGGGTTCGGGATTCGGGGTTCGGGATTCGAAAGGCGTGAGCGCCTTTTACCCTCGAACCCCCAATCCCGAATCCCGAATCCCGGGTTGTCTTTTCAGTCGCTCCATCGGCAATATACTCGCCGCGATCACCATCCGCTGCGCTTCGGACGTCCCCTGATAGATTTCCGTCGCCCGCGCGTCTCGGAAGAGGCGTTCGACCCGCGATCCGCGCCGGTATCCCGCGGACGCGAGAATCTGCATCGCCCTGTCCGCCGCGCGGTGCGCCGCCTCCGAGGCCAGCAGCTTCGCCATCGCCGCGTCGCCGCGAATGCGGTCGTGATCCCGGAAGCTTGCGGCTTTGAGCGTCATCAGGCGCGCGGCGTCGAGCTCGGTGGCCATGTCGGCCAGCATGAACTGAATCGCTTGATAGGCTCCGATCGGCCGGCCGAACGTGTACCGGCGCTTCGCGTGCCGAAGCGCTTCGTCGAGCGCCGCCAGCCCGACGCCGAGCGCTTGTGCCGCGATGGCGACACGTCCACCGTCGAGCGCCCAGAGCGCGATCTGAAACCCTTCGCCGGTGGCGCCCAGCCGGTCCTCGTCCGAGACTTCGACGCCATCGAACTGGAGATCCATGCAGCCGAGGCCGCGCACTCCGAGCGAGTCCGCCCGGGCGGTGCGCGAAAGGCCGCGCGCGTTCATCGGCACGATGAAGGCGGTTATCTGGCGATCCCGGTCCCTTCCGCCTGAAGGCGGAAGCCACGAAGAGGTGGCTGAAGGAGGCGGAAGAGCCGAATACTCCGAGGGTGGCGCGAGGGCGGCATACCCGATTTCTTCGTCGGCGGCCTCCGCGTTCTCCACCCACAACTTCTTTACCGTGACCATTTAC
>JACQTH010000540.1 GCA_016210935.1 Acidobacteriota bacterium
AGAGCTCCTCGCCTCCGCAGATGCCGGGGTGTTTCGACTTCCCGAGGACATGAAGGACGAGTGAGACAGCGCTGAACATCGGATGTGTGTGCTGAGGTGATGCGTGAAGGCGCCGCTGCAACTCGAGAAAGCGGGATTCAGGCGCGATGGCAGCTGGTCTCGGCAAATGGAGTTTCCACTACGCCCTGGAGCATCACGCGCGCTACGGCGGATCGGCCCGCCGACGCCGCTCGCTCACGACGGGATTCAGGATGCCTTTGTGGAAAAGGCATCGGTGATCTGGTACTGGCACCAGGGCAGATGGTTGCAGTTGACTGGTGCGAATTGAACCAGCGATCAGACGCGAGGAGCAAGTGTCAATGTTATTCAAGCGGCGGGGCGGCCACGAATGTTGCCGCGTCTGGCGTGGCATGAGAGGATCAATCCATGTTGTCTCCTTCGCTTTCTGAGCTCTTGAAGCTTCCCGCAGGCGAGCGCGCCGAACTCGCGATGGTGCTTTGGGAGAGCCTTACCGCCGACGAACGCGAAGCCGAACTGGAACTCAGCCCTGAAGGCGCCGCCGAACTCGATCGGCGGTGGAGGGATCATCTCGAGAAGCCGGATTCAGCCGTCCCGTGGGAAGAAGTTCGTCGGAAGTTGCTGAATCGGGAGTGAACCGCCGAGTCAGTTTTCGGCCGGAAGCTGAGGCGGAAACACTTCAGACACGGGATTGGTACGAGAGCCGTCGGGCGGGACTCGGCGCGGAGTTTCGCGCAGCGCTGGACGAGACGATCAGTCGCATCGTCGGGAACCCCCTGATATACCGGCGGGTCCGCGGCGAAACGCGGAGAGCCATCCTCGATCGATTTCCCTATGCTGTCTACTTCCGAATAGTGAAGAACGACATCCTCGTGTTGGCGGTCCACGGCCGCCAGCACCCACGGCGTTGGCAAAGTAGAGCAAAGGGGTCGGCCGGCACGGAGTAGAAGATCGCGATATGAGGTCTGATATGCACATCCGACCGAAACGCATGGAGTATGCGGCGTTCTCAGCCACCCGGCCCTTGCTCGTTTCGCTACTGGTGATTTCCGCCCTGACGATGTCGCCGGCCCGACTCGAGCCGGACCAGGCGGGCGCGCAGCCGCGCACGCCTATCGTCGCGACGCGGATCTTTACCGGCCCCGATGGTCAGACCCATACCGAGCAGGTCACAGTGAAGCTCGGATCGGGCCAGGCCGGCGCCGAGCTGTCGGAGACGATCGACGTCGCGGGCCTTCAGTTCAGGCGCACGCCTCCGAACTACTTCGTCGACTGGCATCCCGCCCCGAGGCGCCAGTACGTCGTCACGCTCAGCGGGCGCGGCGAAATCGAGTTGACCGGCGGACGAAAGATTCCAATCGGGCCGGGGCACATCCTGCTCGCCGAGGATGTCACGGGCAAAGGACACATCACGCGCGGTATCGGCTCGGAAGATCGCATCTCGCTCTTCATCCCACTGGGGGATCCGAAGACCGCGGCCGACAACGAGCAGGACGTCCGCGCACTGGAAAGACGCTTCAACGAGGCACGAGCGAAGGCCGATGTCGCGACACTCGATGCGCTGCTCGCCGGTGACTGGACGATTACCCACGGCGACGGGACGATCGACACCAAGGTGCAGTATCTCGCCGATCTGCGTTCCGGCGCGCGGAAGTTCGATTTCGTGAAGGAGGACGAGTTCAGCGTCCGGCTGCATGGAGACACCGCCGTGGCGGCCGGGCTCACGACGTCGAAGGTCATGTACAAGGGACAGCCGACCGGCGGGGCGCTGCGATTCACCCGCGTGTACGTCAAGCGAAATGGCCGCTGGCAGATGATCGTGTCGCACGCGACGCGCCGCCAGACATGACCCAGAGTGGGAATAGGGCAGGTGGGGCTGGTGAGGCAGGTGGGGCCTGACACCTCGCCTTTTCGCGCAACCTGCCCAGATCCAAAGGTCGCACGACGGAGCCTGACATGCACATCCGACCGACAGAAACTGAATACGCCCCGTTCTATGCCGGCTATGTTTCTCTCGTCCCCGAGACAGACATTCTCGACCTGCTCGATCGGCAGATCGCCGAAGTCCGTTCGCATGCCACCGCCGTGCCAGCGGACCGCGAGACGTTCGCGTACGCACCCGGAAAATGGACGGTGCGCGAGGTGTACGGCCATGTGGCCGACGCGGAACGCGTTTTCGGCTACCGCGCGGTCTGCATCAGCCGCGGTGAGCAGGCGTCGCTGCCCGCGTTCGACGAGCAGCAGTATGTGGCGCGGTCGACGTTCGCGGGGACGCCGCTAGCGGATCTCGTATCGGAGTTCACGCTGCTGCGAGAGGCGAACCTGCTGGCTCTGCGCCGACTGCCTCCCACGACGTGGTCGCAGATGGGCATCGCCAACCAGAATCCGATCTCCGTTCGGGCGCTGGCCTTCATCATGGCAGGCCACGTCAGGCATCACCTCAGGATTTTGAACGAGCGATACACGCTCCGATGACGATGCCGAACGCGACGAATGCCACGCCCATGACGCCGAGGGCGAGGGTCCCCAGCCAACGCGACACAAATGAATCGATGTCGGCCACATTGGGATCTGATGGGTCGTAACGTATCGGAACACGGTCTCCACGGGAATACGAGGGAGGACGACTGCCGCTGCTGGCTGTGAACTTGACGCCCTTTCCGTCCGGCGTCTGGAACTCCACAACCGGATAGAACGAGTACGACCGCTTGCCGTTCGAGCTCTCGCTTTCCCGGCGCTCGTTCGACACAACCGTGCCTTCGTCCGGAACCGACCGGGTGAGGAATGCCTGGGTGCTGCGGTAGGTGAACACGGCGCCCGTCAGCAACGAGGCGCCCACGACGGCCAAACCCATCGGAATCAGGTGGATCGAACGTAATGACATTGGCGGCCTCTGCCAGGAACAATCGGCTTCCACGTATCATTTCTTTATGCATGCACCTGTGAAAACCGTCTTACGGCACCTTGCGAGCGGCGTCCTCGTCGCCGCTACGATGGCGGCCCTTCCCTCCCTGCTCGGGGCGGATGCTCAGCCCGCCGGCAGGCCGCCCACGGC
>JACQTH010000554.1 GCA_016210935.1 Acidobacteriota bacterium
ACCAGGTGCCGCGCCGATGAACATCAGCACCATCAGCAGGAACAGCGTCGCCGGCATCATGGCGCCGACATCGATCGTGTTGAATCCCGCGGTGCGGGGAGTGACCGCCTGGAACAGCGCAGCGAGCACCGCTTGCGGCGCCGCCAGGGATCCGAGCGTCCGCGGGTTTCGGTACTCGAGCGCGAGTATCGCGAGGGCCGAACCGAGGATCAAGAACGCGGACGAGGTGAGCACGAGGCGTGAATGAACCGACAGGCGCCGGGTCTGGCGCAGGCGGCCCAGCTCGGTCAGGACCACGAACCCGAAGCCTCCGCACACAATGAGGGTCAAGACCGTCGCATTGACGATCGGGTCGTCTCGAGAACGCATCAGGCTGTCGGAGAAGAGCGAGAATCCCGCGTTGTTGAACGCCGACACGGCGTGAAAAAGACCGAAGTAGAGCGCCCGGCCAAAGCCCATCTCCCCCATCCACCGCAACGTCAGGACCAGGGCGCCGACGATCTCAAAGGTGAGCGTGAGCTTGAACACCGTGATGACAAAGCGAATCAAACCGTCCATCGTCTGTACGTTGAGCGCTTCCTGCAGGGTGAGGCGTTCGTGCACGGTCAACTGCTTGCCGATGGCGACGGCGACGACCGTCGTGATCGACATGTAGCCGAGCCCTCCTGCCTGGATCAGCAGCAGGACTACGATCTGACCGAACATCGACAGGTCGTTCGGTGTGTCCACGACGATCAGCCCCGTGACACAGACGGCGGATGTGGCGGTGAAGAACGCGTCGAGCAGCAGGAGTTGTTGGCGGGCGGATGCGATGGGCAGCCAGAGAAGGAGCGTGCCGGCGCCGATGAGCCCGGCGAGGCTGACGGCCAGGAGCTGGGCGGGAGAGAACTTTCGCGGCGCGAGCGGCATGCGGGCCGTCGCCCAGCGTACCTGAAGGCGGGGTTGTTGTTAAGAGCGAGCGATTCGTCTAAGGCCGCCACAGATAGCAAGCGGACATGTTCGAATCGGGACGTCCGGACAGTTTCAGTGCACCGAACGTCTCAATCCTGCCAGAACAGTGCTAGACTTCGCCGCGTCTTCAAACTCATGAGGAGAAGGTCATGCTGCGTGTGATGCATTGTTCGCTCCGACGGGCCGTGGGAATTCTCGCGGCGGCCGTCCTGCTGGGGACGACCGTGATGGCTGTCGATCTGACGGGCAAGTGGGTCTTCACCGTCGAGACGAGCGCCGGCTCGGGCTCGCCGACCTTCACCTTCAAGCAGGACGGCGAAAAGCTGGCCGGACACTACTCCGGCCAGTTGGGCGAGGCCGATCTGACCGGTACGGTGAAGGGTTCGGATGTGACGTTCTCGTTCACGGTGGCGGTGGAGGGGAACACGATCGAAGTGACCTACACCGGCAAGGCCGACGCGAACGCGATCAAGGGCACGGTCAATCTCGGGGGGGTTGCGGAAGGGACATTTACCGGGAAGCGCCAGTGAGTCGGAAACACCGAGGAAAAGCAACCGCAGCGAGCGCAGAGACCGCAGAGAAAAATAATTCAAGATCCTCCGCGTTGCTCCGCGCGCTCCGCGGTTGCATCTTTTGATTCTCCTTTTCCCGAAACCTCACGCCCGCCTCAAACGTATTACCTGCCATGGCCACGCTCTGGCAGGACCTCCGCTTCGGCATCCGCCTCTTGATAAAGGATAGCTGGTTCACCCTGATGGCCATCCTGGCGCTCGGGCTGGGCATCGGGGTGAATAACACGGTGTTCACGTTCGTCAACGCCGTCCTCGTTCGCGGCCTGCCCTTCGAAGAGTCCCACCGCATCATGTATCTCGACATGCGGCTGCTGACCCGAAACCAGCCGCGCCCGGTGTCGTACCCCGACTATGTCGACTGGAAGAGCGCATCGAAGACATTCGAGGATCTCGGCGCCTTCGCCGGCGGCACGATGAACGTCAGCGACGCGGGTCATCCGCCGGAGCGGCTCCAGGGCAGCTTCGTCACCGCGAACGCGTTTCGCATCCTCCGCCAGCGGCCGCTTCTGGGCCGCGACTTCCGGCCCGAAGAAGACGACAAGGGCGCAGAGCCTGTCGTCATTCTCGGGTACGGGGTCTGGAACACGCGGTACGGCAAGGATCCGAACATCCTTGGCCGGGTCGTGAAAGTCAACGACATTGCGTCGACGATCATCGGGGTGATGCCGGAGGGGATGAAGTTTCCGACGAACGCCGACCTCTGGGTCCCGTTCATCCCGAATGCCGAGCAGGAAAAACGCTCCACCCGGCTGCTGGGTGTGTTCGGCCGGATGCGGGACGAGGTGACGCGCGAGCAGACGCAGGCCGAGATGAGCGCCCTCGCGGCCCGGCTGGCGCGGCAATATCCCGATTCGAACAAGGATCTCGGCGCGGCCGTACAGACATTCAACGATCGATTCAATGGCGGCCCGATCCGGCTGGTCTTCCTGACGCTGATGGGCGCGGTCGGCTTCGTGCTCCTGATCGCGTGCGCCAACGTCGCCAACCTGCTGCTCGCCCGGTCCGCGCAACGCGCGCGGGAAGTGGCGGTGCGGGTTTCCCTGGGCGCGACCCGGCGGCGGGTGGTGCGGCAGCTTCTCCTCGAAAGCCTCATCCTGGGGATCATCAGCGGTGCGCTGGGCCTGCTGCTGTCCTTTGTCGGCGTGAGTCTCTTCGATCGCGCGGTCGCGGACGTGGGGAAGCCGTACTGGATCACGTTCACGATGGACGCGCGGGTCTTCTCCTTCCTCGCGCTCGTCTGCATCGCCACCAGCATCATCTTC
>JACQTH010000057.1 GCA_016210935.1 Acidobacteriota bacterium
CTCTTCTTCTTCTATTAATGAGCTGAACGGCGGCGTGCGCCGGCAGACCGAGGGGTTTGGCACGGCCACCGATGCCGACCTGGACCGCATCAGGCGATCCACGGTGGGGTTCAACGTCGGCCAGTTCCATCCGGAATTGAATCCTCTGGGACTGAATACCGTTCAGTTCCGGGAAGTGTTCCGCGCTCTGCGATTCGATGCGGCCGGCAACCAGGTGGACCGGAACTTCGGGAAGGCGAGCCGATCGCGCAACCCGCGCGTCATGCAGGTCTCCCTGCGGTTCACCTTCTGATCGCGAGCCGACCAGGGTTCTGAACGGAGGTTTTGACGAGGGTTCTGACGGGGGTTCGTGACGAGGGTTCTGGAACCTGCGTCCACGAACCATCGTTGGAACTCCCGTTTTCCGGTCCTTTTCCGATCAAAATACCGTCGCGCCCCGATGGACGAGCCCCCGGGGCGCTGGCGTACGTTGCACTGAATGGACACTAGGGAGCGGTCGCGCCCGTGGAGACGACGCTGCGCCGTTCGGGCGATCGGGGTCGCTCTTCTCGCCTCCATCGCCCACGCTCGGCAGGATCCCTCTCCATCTCTACCCTCACAGTCCGCGCAACCGACGTTTCGATCCGGAGTGGATCTGGTCGCCCTGAACGTCAGCGTCGTCGACACGCACCAGCGGTTTGTCAACAGTCTCGGCCCCGACGATTTCCAGGTGTACGAGAACGGCGTTCCCCGCGACCTCGCCTTTTTCGGCACCGCGGCGGTTCCCGTCGATGTGGTGCTCCTGCTCGATATCAGCGCGAGCATGAGGGACAAGATGGAGATCATCGCGGACGCAGCCGTCGGGTTCGTCCGAGCGCTGCGACCGGGTGATCGGGCAGCCGTGATCGGGTTCGCCGACCGATTCCGCGTGCTTCAACCGATGACCGCCGACCTCGATCACGTAGAACACGCTGTCCGCCAGGCGCAGGCGAGTGGAATGACCGCGCTCTACGACGCGTTGTACATCGCGGCCAACGAGCTCGTGCGCGAGCGGAGGACGTTCGACGATCTGCGCCGCCAGGCCCTTCTGGTGCTGACGGACGGACGGGACACCGCCAGTCTCACGGCGGAACACGACGCGCTCACGGCCATCCGGCGCGCGGGTGTTCCCGTCTACACGATCTCCCCGGAGCAGCGGTTGCTTCTGAGCCAACGGGTGCTGCTGGGTGGACGTCCCGCCTGGGAGGCCCCGTTCATGCTGAGAAGCCTGGCGCAGGACACCGGTGGCCGGGTCTTCTTCCTCGAAGATCTGAAGCGGCTCGCTGGCGTATACGCGGAAATCGCGGCGGAGATCGCCCACCAATATACGCTCGCCTTCGAGCCGGACGATCGCCGGTGGGGCGCCCGGTTCCGGCAGATCCTGGTGCGGGTCGTCTCGCATCCCGACGCGATCGTGCGGGCACGCCGCGGGTATGACCCGAGACTGGAGTCCCGCTGAGAATCTGGGGCTAGCCGTGCTTTTGCAGGGCCAGAATGTGTACGAAATGAAAGGATGGCGTGGAGCCGACCGGCCCGCTCAGGCGTCTAACTGATTGGGGTACAAACGATGGACGTCGGGACCCAGTTGCGCGAAGCCCGGCAGGCGAGAGGCGTGACGCTCGAGCAGGTGGCCGCTTCGACGAAGGTGTCACGGCAGACGCTCGACCACATCGACCACAATCGGTTCAATCGGCTTCCCGGCGGCATCTTGACGAAAGGCTATCTTCGCGCCTATGCGGCCCAGGTCGGTTTGAACCCCGAGCAGATTGTCCGTAGTTACCTCGTCCAGTGCTTCGGCGAGACTGGTGAAAACCTGCCACTTGTCCCACCCCGTCCCATGGAAGTCGAGTCGCACTCCGGTCGGTCGCTGGCCATCGGCATCATGGCGGTGGTCATCATTGCCCTGGTCGCGTCGAACCGCCGTTCTGCTGAACCGCCGGCCATGATCTCCTCCATGGACGCGGAGCAGCTGCAGGGTACGAGCGGGTCGCCATCAACGCGGGCGGCGGCCAGTCCCGGCGCGGTGGCCGCCCCTGAGGATAGCGCCGAGCTTGAAATCGAATTCCGTGCGACTGGGCCCTGTTGGGTGTCGGCGACGGCTGACGGTCAGCTCGTCGTGTACCGGCTGCTGCAGGACGGCGACCGTGAACTGTTGACGGCACGTGAGGAGCTCGTGCTTCGCGTGGGAGATCCACAGACGTTCGAGTAC
>JACQTH010000058.1 GCA_016210935.1 Acidobacteriota bacterium
GACGTGAGGCCACCGGGAAGTTCTCGTAGTGCCGCGCGGCGACCCTCGCGCACGTGCGATACGCGGCCGCGAGCGTTCGAGAGTGGTCAGTGGCCGGTGGCCAGTGGCCAGTAGGCTCCGGATGAAAGGCAGCCGTCATGACACCGAGTTGTCGAGTTCAGGTGGCACCGAGCCGCTGGTAATTGGCCAGTGATCCATGAGTTCAACTGGCAACTGGCAACTGGCCACTGATTCATGACCGAGATCGTCGCTGGCATCGTCGCGCTGCTGCTGCTCGGGTTCGCCCTGCGGCTGGCCGGCACGCTTCAGTTCCACCGCCGCACGCGGGAACGGGCTCGATTGTCGGAGCGCGCGCTGGGACGCGAGATCATCGCGGAACTCCCCATCGGGCCGGACCTCACGCTCTTCTCGCACGACCGCGCGCGGTTTTACTACGGTGCCGAGCAGATCGACAAGGATTTGATCCGCGCGGTCCGGCTCCTCGTCAACGGCCAGCCGATCGCCTCGTCTTTTTCCCCGCGGTTCCAGCATCTTCCGCCTGACCGCCTCCGCCAAGGCTACGGCGAGTCTCGCCGAAGCGGCTTCGCCGCGACGGCGGAAGGCGGAAGCCACGAGGATGGGGGAAGCCCGCGAGGCGGAAGGCACGCAGAAGGATACCGCCGCGACGACCGGCCGGAAGGCATCGCACGGGATCGATGGGACGTTGCCATCGAGACGGCGCAGCGGACCTGGCTTGTCGAATGCGGCGCCATTCGTGAACGCGTCTCGCAGGAACTGGCCAGGAAGATCTATGAGGCCGTGAAGGCGGATATGGAGCGACGCGCGCAGGGGTCGTAGCGCCGGCCTGAGCCTTCACCACTCGATCTCCGACTTTCCTGCTCTCCTATTCACCACCCGCGCCATTACAAACAGCAGATCCGACGCCCGATTCAGGTACGCGAGCACCTCCGCCGAGACGGGCGAGTCGAGCGCGACGATTCGCCGTTCGGCACGGCGGCAGACGGTGCGTGCGAGGTGCAGCAGCGCCCCGGTCCGGGACCCGCCTGGGAGGATGAACCGCTTCAGCGGCTGAAGCTCGCTGTCGAGCCGATCGATCCACGATTCCAGCCGCTCGACGTCGGACGGTTCCACTGCGGCCTTCGGCACACGATCACCGAGACGATCACCCGGATCCGCCAGGCGCGCGCCGATGGCGAACAGATCCGTTTGCAGCCGGACGAGGACCTCGTCGAGATCGGCATCGAGCGATTCCGCGGCGACCAGGCCGAGCGTGGCGTTGAGCTCATCGACGTCACCGTACGCCTCGACCCGCGGATCGCACTTCGACACCCGCGTTCCGCCGACGAGCGACGTCTGACCGCGGTCGCCGGTTCGGGTGTAGATTTTCACGTCTTCAGTGTACATCCGGGCGTCGTACACGCTTAAAAGCAACCGCAGAGAACGCGGAGAACGCAGAGCCGCTAAGCATGGCACGAAAACTTCTCTGCGTGCTCTGCGCGCTCCGCGGTAAATTCTTCCACGCGCCAAATGCGCCGCAAAAAACACCTCGCGCACAATCGATCCCCACTCCCGCTTCCGGACCCCTCGGCCCGCCGCTGGTTTCGGTCGAAGCTGCTCGCCTGGTACGACGCGCACGGCCGCGATCTGCCCTGGCGCAAGACGTCGGATCCGTACCACATCCTCGTCTCCGAGGTGATGCTCCAGCAGACGCAGGTGGATCGCGTGCTGCCGAAGTACCTGAGGTGGATCGAGCGGTACCCGTCCTTCTCCGACCTCGCCGCCGCGCCTGAAGAGGAGGTCGTTCGCGAGTGGTATCCGCTCGGCTACAACATCCGGCCCCGGCGCCTTCACTCCATCGCGCGGGAGGCGGTCGGCCAGTACAGCGGCCAGCTGCCCGAAGACGAGGAAACGCTCAAGTCGTTCAAGGGAATCGGCCCCTACACTGCCGGCGCGATCAGGAGCTTCGCGTTCGGGAAGCGCGCGGCGATTCTCGATACGAATGTCGCGCGGGTGCTGTTTCGCGTCTTCGTCGGCCGCGGCAATCCGAAGGATCACGCGATCCGGCGCCACCTGTGGAAGCTGTCGGCGGCGCTTGTGCCGGCGCGCCGCGCGTTCGACTTCAATCAGGCGCTCATGGACATCGGGGCGATGGTCTGCGTCGCGCGCCGGCCGCGCTGCCTGGTGTGTCCGTTGGCTCGACGGTGCTGTTCGTTCCCGTTCAATCCGGAGAAAGAGGAATGAATCCCGCCGCCTAGCGCGGGTGAGCCGTGTATTTGGTTGCGGCTCAGCCGCGCTGTGATCCCTGTGCTCTCTGTGGTGCATCGTGGCGGGTCTCGTTCTTTACGCGCCGCTCATCAATCTCGCGATCATCTCGCCGTCTGCGGGTGGGAATTGCAGATGGTCGAGATCCTCCCGCGCGGCCCACTGCATCTCCTGACCGAGGAGGGGCCGTGGCTCGCCGTCCAACGCACACCGGAAAAAATGCAGTTCCACGACCCGATCGGGATACCGATGCTTGACGTGGAGCAACTCGTCCGAGACGACAGCTTCGACTCCGAGCTCTTCCCGCAACTCGCGCCTCAGACAGGTTTCGAGCGGCTCGGCGTCCTCGCACTTGCCTCCCGGAAACTCCCAGAAGCCTTCCAGGTGCACGCCCGCCAGGCGCCGCGTGACGAGATACCGGCCCTCGCGCTCGATCACGGCCGCCACGACTGTGACATGCGGGCGTCCGGTGAAGTCCACGAACGGAAGCGCCGTTACGCGGGCCGGCGACTTCGCGCGCTCATGCAGGATCGAGACATCGGTTCCCGCCGAGGCGTGTTCGCGCCGCAGGTACGCCATGGCGATCGAGGTCCCGAGCGAAGGTGAAAACACTCCTCTCGTGACGCGTCCGACCTCTTCATCGTCGCGATAGACCGGATCTCCGGTCGCTGGAATCGTGTCGCCGTGCACGGTGAGACCGACAAGCTTTTTCGCCACCCGGCCGTGACCGCGATGGAGCACCCGGATGATGACCTCCTGACCGGGATAGCAGCCTTTGGTAAGACTGATCGCGCGTGCCTCGATTCCTGCTTCGAGCGGAATGGTGTGCTCGTCCATGTCGACCCCGAACGCCGGGAGGCCCGCTTCGATGCGACGAACCTCCAGCACGTTGGGGTGCACGGATGTCGCGCCTGCAGCCTTCAGCCGATCGAGAACGGACGCGAAGGACCCGCGCGGGGCGTAGATCGTGAACCCGGGGCCGAGCTCGATGTCGGCTCGCGCCACGAGAGCTGGATGCCCATCAATCACCGCTCGGGCTGTGCTGTGCGCGTGAAGGCCGGCGAGGTCAGCGGGCGCGGAGGAGGCTCGCGCGATCACCTCCGGCGCGCGCACTCCATAGAGACCCGCCGCCTCGAATTCCTCCGTCGCATCGCGCACCCTGACGTCTTCGGAAAAGATCGAGCGATCGAAGCGATCGACGACCTGCCGGGTCGTCTCACGCGGGATGTCGAGCAAGACTTCGTGCTCGAGGAGGAGCACGATCATGTCGCTGATCATGCGGCCCTGGGGCGTGAGATACGCCGCGTAGCACCCCTGCCCCGGCGACAGCGACGCGATGTCGTTTGTCAGCACCGCATGGAGAAACGAGACGCGATCGCTCCCCTGGACGCTGACCCGGCCGCGCCCGGTCAGCTCGACGAGGGCGGTGCCGGCCTCGAGGATTTCGTACCCGGGGATCATGGATGGCAGAATACTAGATGTGGTTCGCCCCCGAAACGGCTGGTTAGCCGCGCAGCTCTGCGCCGTGTCGCTGGCAGCACAGCAGCCCCCCGGACCAACGTCGTTCTCCATCTTCATCCAGGGCCGTGTCGTCGGAACCGAGCAGGTCACCGTCTCGACGGAGGCCGGCGGGCACGTCATTGGCGGCACCGCGCGAGTCGCGCCGCCCTTCGACCTCGCGCTCAAAAAGGTCGAGATCCGGTACGACGCGAAGTGGCAGCCGCTGGACGCCGCCATCGAAGGCACGATTCGAAGTCAGCCGCTGTCGATTCGCACCACGTTCGGGGGCGGCACGGCCACCACCCAGGTCGTGCAGAACCAGACCCCCACAACCGATTCCGATGCTGTAGCAGCGGACACGATCGTCCTGCCGAACGGCTTCTTTGGTTCCTATGAGGCCCTGGCCGCGCGATTGGGCGAAACGCAGGCGGGTGGCTCGCTTCGCGCGTACGTCCTGCCTCAAAGAGAAATCGCCATCCGGCTGAAGGCCGCGAGCGCCGAGCGGATTCAGGTGTCCGGTCGCGCGATTCCGGTCAGACGCTACGAGATCGTCTTCGAGAATCCCGGCGGTCCCGTGGAAGGATCCCTCTCGGCTGACGAAAACGGCCGCCTCCTTCGCCTGCAGATCCCGTCGCAGGCCCTCGAGTTCGTCCGCAGCGATCTCGCGTCAGTCGCAGCGCGGCGCGAAACGATCTCGCATCCCGGCGACCAGCAGATCCGGATCCCTGCGGCCGGTTTCACCATCGGGGCGACGATCACGAAGCCCGCCGCCGGCGGGCGATGGCCGTCTGTCGTGTTGGTGGCGGGGACGGGCCCGACCGATCGCGACGGCACCGTGGCCGGTATTCCGATCATCGGTCAGATCGCCGGCGCGCTCGCGGATGCCGGCTTCCTGACCGTGCGGTACGACCGGCGCGGCGTCGGGCAAAGCGGCGGCCGCACCGAGACCGCCACGCTGCAGGACTACTCAGAAGATGCCCGCGCCGTCGTGAGGTACATCGGCAAGCGGAAGGACGTCGATCGCGACCGCGTCGCGATTCTCGGATACAACGAAGGCGGGTGGGTCGGCCTGCTGGCTGCGAAGAACGAACGGAAGCGCGTCGCCGCGCTCGTTCTGCTCGCGACGCCTGGATCGACCGGCGCGGAACTGGTCCTCGAGCAGCAGCGTCACGCGCTTGCCCGGATGAACGCGCCCGAGCAGGAGCGCCAGGAAAAAATCGAGCTGCAGCGGCGCATTCATCGCGCCGTCATGACCGGCCAGGGATGGGACGACATTCCGGAGCCGCTTCGAAAGCGCGCGGATATTCCGTGGTTTCAAAGCTTCCTGCAGTTCGATCCCGCCAGGATCATGGCCGACGTTCGCGAGCCGATCCTCGTTCTCCAGGGGACGCTCGATCGCCAGGTGCCGCCCGCGCACGCCGAGCGTCTCGCCGCCCTGGCGCGCGAACGGAAAAAGGCCGACGGCACGGTCGAGCTGAAGCTGCTTCCCGGTCTGAATCATCTGTTTGTCGGAGCCGTCACCGGCGAAGTCGACGAATACCCTGCGCTGCCCGAACGCTCGGTGAGCCGGGAGGCGTTGTCCGCCATCGAGGGATGGCTGCAGATGACCCTGACGCCGAGACATTGAAGGACTCGATGTGGGTGTTGCGATCAACCCCTGAGTCGGCTGGCCCGCAGCGCACGTTCCGGATTCCGAATGGCGTGGTTCGGACGCTGGGCCGCGCGGTCCGCGCCGATTTCATCCTCGACGCGACGATGGTCTCGCGGCTCCATTGCCGGTTGACCGCGTCGCGCGACGGGCCGCTCGAGGTCGTCGATCTGGACAGCACGAACGGGACCTTCGTCAACGGCCGTCGCGTCGAGAAGGCGACCTTGAAGCCCGGCGATCGGTTGAAAGTGGGACGCGTGGAGCTGTTCGTCACCAGGAGCGAGAAAAGAAAGACCAAGCCATCGTGATTCGTTGTTCGTGATGCGAGTTGTTCGAAGGGCTCGAGAAGAATTCACCACAGAGAGCACAGAGTTCACAGAGAATCGTTTTATGTTTTCTTTCCTCTGTGGTCTCCGTGTTCTCTGTGGTGATTCCTGACCGTTCCCCACGAATCCCGAATCCCGAATCCCATGACTTCACAATGATCATCGGCGTTCCCAAAGAGACCTTTCCCGGCGAGCGGCGGGTCGCGCTTATCCCCGCCGTCCTTCCGCAGCTCGCCAAAGCCCAGATGCAGGTCCTGCTCGAGCGCGGTGCAGGAACCGCAGCCGGATTCGCGGACGCGGAGTACGAGCAGAAGGGCGCGCGAATCGCGGCGACGCGCCGCGACGTCTTCGATCAGGCCGGCGTCATTGCGCAGGTCCGGACCCCGGGCGCCAATCTGGCCACGGGACGCGATGACATCGCGCTTCTCAACCCCGGCACAGTGATTGTGGGACTGGCCGAGCCGCTCGTCGAGCTCGATACGGTCCGGACCCTGGCGGA
>JACQTH010000548.1 GCA_016210935.1 Acidobacteriota bacterium
GCGACCATCATTCGTCACGACTAGGCGTACTACGTGAGGACGAGCCGAAATGACTTTCCTCTGGATGTCCGGTACACCCTGAAACCGCGGCGATCGAGGGTCAAGATTTCGGTGAGGGAGAGCTCCCCGGCGAGCAGCACGAGCGTGGCATCCGCGAAATCCATTGGTGTATCAGCATACTTCTTCATCAGCGCCACCGCCGCTTGGAGATGAGCCGGCCGCATCATCTCAAAGATTTCAGTACCGGAGCTAATAAGGAAATCGACGAGGAGTTCCGGGCCCGACGCCTCCGCCAGAAAGTGCATCGCCTCCGTGATAACGGCGCTTGTGGTGTGGAGGCGGCCGGTGAAGCCGTCGAGCGTACTCGACACGCTCTCATGGAAGGGATCACCGACATCGAGGTAGGCGACAAGTGGACCGGTGTCGATGATCCAGCGCTTCACGACCGCCAGTTCCGTTCCCTAATCGTCCGTCGCCAGCCGCTGCGGTCGCGTCGCGGAAGGCGAATTCGCCCCTTGACGTGACCGGCTCGTGCAGCGATAGTCCGTTCCGTCAAGCTGCGATCGAGAGCGTCGCGGACGACGCCCGACACGCTCTTCCTGAGTCTCTTGGCGGCCTCAGTCACGGCCTTCTGCTGGCGCGCATCGAGTCGCACGGTAATCGTCGTCTTCATGTATGCGGATTGTACTACACCTGTCTTACAGATGGGGTGGAAATCCACCAGTGGGGGTGATGGCGCCCCGGATTAGACGGCCTCGAACACCACCGTCTCGGGGTTGGTCCCGCTCAGACGCGCGAAGTAGGTCTCGACCACCACGCCGTCGAGCAGCTCGCGCAACCGGGCGGCCGCGCGCCGGAGGTCGGCGATCTGCCGGTCTCGCAGATCGACTGACAGCGGTCCGATGGTGCGCCGTCGATACCAGGCGCAGTCCTGGTGCGCGATGGCCACGATGCGCCGCGTCCCATGCGCCTCGACCAGGCCCTCGATGCGACGCCGGAAGAAGTTGAAGTCTTTGGGCACCAGGTCGAAGAGCACGAGCGGCTCGATTCCGCCCGGTACCGTCATGAAGTCCGTACGTGCTCCGGCCTTCAGGTGCTCGCGCGCAAACTCCTGGAAGTGGTGGTACCAGCGGCCATCCACGCACGTGATGATCAGGGTGTCGGGACGCTCAGGGTCCCAGGGGAGGCCGCTCTCGTAGACGACCTCCGTCAAGGCCTTCCCACCTTGGACTCTGCTTCCTCAGAGGCCGCCTCGGTCTTGGCCTGCATCAGCCGGGCGATATCCACCCCGAACTGGTCCTTGAGCATCGAGAGCATCGCCGTCATGCCGGCGCCCACGGTGCCCATCACTTTGCCGATGCCGCCGGAGCCGGGTGACCCGTTCCCCATCTCGATGATGTTGATCTTGTCGATGCCTGCAAGCTGCGTCGCGAACGCCTGCGCCAGTTGCGGCATCTTGTCCACGACCAGGTTGATGACGGCGGCTTCGTTGAAGTTCTTCCACGCCTCCGCTTTCTTCTGAAGCCCTTCAGCCTCGGCGAGCAGCTTCTTCTTGATGACTTCGGCCTCGGCCTCGCCCACCGCCAGGACCTTGGCCGCCTCGGCCCTGCCGATCTTCTCGATCTTCGCGGCTTCGCCAGCCCCTTCGAATTCCAGCTCCTTCTGGGTGGCCTCGGCACGGATGATCGTGGCCTGCTTTTCGCCTTCCGCGCGCAGGATGGCCGCCTGGCGCTCGGCTTCGGCCGGTTTCACGACGGTGGCCTGCAGCTCCTTTTCCTTTCGGGCCGCCTCCTGCTCCTGAACGAGCACTTCCTGCTGCTTGCGCACCTGGTCGATGCGAGTCTCGTGCTCCGTGACCTTCTGCCTGGCGATGGCGGTGGCCAGCGGCCCGGCCTGCTCGGCTTCCGCCTGCTTGGCTTTGACCGCGGCGTCGAACTCCGCCTGCCTTGATTCCTTGTCGCGGAGCGACTGCGCGATGGCGACGTCGGCCTCGTACCGCTTGGTCTTGCCTTCCTGGTCCGCCATCGCCGAGTTGATGGTGGCGTCGCGTTGGGCGAGCGCCTCGCCGACGACCGCGTCGCGCTTGACTTCCGCGGTGCGCTTCTTGCCCAGCGCGTCGAGGTACCCCTGCTCGTCGCTGATCTGCTGGATCGTCAGGATGTCGATGTTGACCCCCATCTTTTTCAGGTCGACGGCGGCCTCATCCGTCATCTTCTGCGCGAACGCCTGGCGATCGGCGTTGATCTCCTCGACGGTGAGCGTGCCGAGGATCGCCCGCAGATGCCCTTCCAGCGTCTGGAAGATCACTTCCTTGATCTTGTCGGTGGTCATCCCCAGGAAGCGCTCAGCCGCGCTGCGCAGGGACATATCGTCGCCGGCGATCTTGACATTGGCGACGGCCTCGACGGTGACAGGCACGCCCTCTTTGGTATACGCGCGCGAGATCTTGAGCGGGATGGAAATCACATTGAGCGAGAGGTAGTCGACCTGCTCGAGTACAGGCACTCGCAAGGCGGCGCCGCCGCGCACCACGCGGAAGCCGACGGTCGCACGGTTCCCCTTCTCGTCCGTGATGGAGTGCTTGCGGCCGTACAGAATCGCCACCGTCGACGGCGGAACCTTGATGTAATTGCGCGCAAAGAGCGCCATGGCGGCGAACAAGCCCAGCAGCGCGAGCAGGATCGCGAACGCCACGGTGATGGCGGAAAACTCGATACCAAAGGGATTCATCTGGAACCTCCTCGTGGAGCCGATCCGGCCGGCGCGACGACGACCGAATCGCCTCTCAGGCCGGTGATGACCACTTCCGTCCCTCTGAGCAGGGCCAGGCCGTCGGCCGAGCGGGCGAGGTGCTCGCTTCGCTCCCCGCCAAAGCTGAGCGTGATCTGTCCGACTCCTCCCTCGGGGATGGCCACGGAGACCTCGGCGGATCTGCCGACGAGGGCCGTCATGCGCACCTCGCTGGATGCCTGCTGCGAATAGAGAAGCCTGGCGAACTGGTAGACGATGCCGGCCAGCACGATGCCCGAAGCGACCCCGAGGCCCGAGGCGGCCGGGTGCGAGAGATTGTAATAGCGTGCGACCACGCCTGCCGCGCCAAACGCGGTCAGGAAGGCCGCCATGACGCGCGCGCTGAAGACGCTCGGACCGCCACCCGCATCGGCGTCCCCATGGTCTGCCGGGAAGTCGTGCGCGCCGGCATCGTGGTCCCCGCCAAAGAGCTCTCCCACGAAGAGCATGACAAGGAGGAAGACGAACCCGAACACCGCGATGGCTGCGTAGACGAGCATGCGGAGGGGACGCTATATCCACCTGTCGGGCATTGTCAACGTTCGGCCCGCTCGCGCGCTGTCGATCATCGTTTCCTCACGATTGGGTAGGTCTTGGTGTTCTGCAACAGATCGTCGAGCAGGTTCCAGTTCGCGAGCCCATCGTCCGACGTCGGCTCGAGCAGGTAAAAGGCCAGACGCGCGAGCGGCTGGTTCATCGGCACCAGCCACGCCCCGGCGGGCACCGTCGCGTCGGGCGCGGGTTGCCAGGAGCCTTCGAGCCGCCGCATGTTGTGCCCCTCGAAGTTCTGGGTGCTCGTGTTGGCGGTGATGACGAACTGCTCTATGGCTTGAGCGGGGCCGCGAACAGAATTTTTGACCGGCCGCATCTGGACGCCGTGCGCCCGCAGCACCTCGAGCGCCTTCGTGGCTGCGTCAGGGACGACGTACTCGGCGGCTGCGGTTTCCTGCAGCGCCGGCTCGAACCAGAGCATGTCGATCATCTGTTCCGGCCGAACGACATCTTTGCGACGGTTCATGATGCCGCCGTTGTTCGGGTTCTTCTCCTCCTCGACTTCGCCCATGAGGATCTGGATCGTGCCGCCGCGTCGCAGCTGGGCGCGCGTGGCCTGCAGC
>JACQTH010000549.1 GCA_016210935.1 Acidobacteriota bacterium
ACCGAGTTTGACGGTGATCATGATTAGCTAATCTAGCTAAGACGGGCGGGCGCGTCAAGCGCCGCAGCGGGTGCGTCAAGGTCGCGACTGGTCGCCGAAATCACATGGATACTGACCGTGTCTGGCCGTGACGGCCTCTCAGCGCGACTTGGGTTGTGCGGCCTTCCGATGATTCGCGCGTCGGAGCTCGGCTTCCGCCTGGAGCCAGTCGTCCAGGTCGCGACCGTGTTGGCCCCCGCGGCTCAGAAACAGCTCATACGCGCGGCGGCTAATCTGCTCCGGTGACGCGTATGGTGGTGTGCGGCGTGTCCCACGAGATGGGAGCGAGTGAATCTGTGTCTTGGGCTGACTGTTTTGCTTCGCCATCGCTCGATCTCCTTGGCAGGCAGAAGTTCCGAGCGCCACTATTCTGCGCCTCATTTGTCGCGTTGCCAATCACCTCCTTGGGCCTTTCCCGGTGCCGACTCCCTGTCGGCCCGCCTGACCGGAATCCCCAGATAGACGGCATTGGCGTGGAGCCGGGTGTGTTTCGGGACGAGACTCAAGGCCCCCACCTGGCACCCGGGACCGGCCTCCACACCAATCTCGATGACGGACCCCAGGCCGATTGTGACGCGGTCGCCCAGCCGCACGCGGGCCGTCTTGACGACGCCGCCCTCAACCGTGTGGGCCGAGATGTGAGCGTCGTCGCCAATCACGACATCGTCGCCGAACTCGAGGAGGTTGTAGTCGCTGAGCGCGAGACTGGCGACATAGACGCGCCGGCCGACGCGCGCGCCATGCAGCCGCAGGTAGGCCGTCCAGATGGGCGTCGCGCGAAACAGCGTCCCGGCCAGCACGCGCACCACGTGGATCGACGCCATGTAGCGCGCCCAATTCAGCAGGGGGCGATCCAAATCGGCTATCCGCAACTCGGCATTCGGCGGTGTCCACCAACCGGTCACGCGCGTGGCGAGTGAAGAGACGACCATCAAGCCGAGCGCGAACAGGATGTACGATGGAGCAAGCGCCAAACCGTAGAGCGCCAACCGAGCGGCGGTGCTGGGAGCGCTCCACCTCGTCAGCCACCACCAAATCAGGACGACCGGGAAGGCCGACAGACCGCACACGACGATCTCCGCCGCGGTGAACGTGGCCATCGTCCAGGCAATTCGCCAGACCGCTCGAACGGGTGAATGTTTCAGCGCCATCGGAATGAAGCCTTATCCTACGTCTGCCCAATCGATTCGAGTGCCTGGCGATCGACGACAAGAAAGCCGTCCTTCTCGGTGCGCACGACATTCTCCTTGCCCCATCGGCTCATGATTCGAATGGAGGTCTCGATGGTCGTCCCGATCATGTCGGCCAGCTCCTGACGCGAGAGCGCCATCGGGATGAAGGTGCCTTCCGGGTGCCGCTGGCCGATATCGTCGGTGAGCTTGAGGAAGAAGCGGGCGAGTCGCGCCTCCACCCGCCCGCCGGAAAGCTCGGTCAACCGGTTCGTCAGCTCGACCAGGCGGTGGGTGAGCCCGGTGAGCAACCCGCGGACCATGGTCGGATAGGTTTCGAGCAGGGAGAAGAAGGACTGGCGCGGGATCAACAGCACCGTGGTGGGCTCGAGGGCCACCGCGCTGGCAGGGTAGGCGCGCGATTCGTACACCGCGACCGCGCCGACGGGATCGCCCGGGCCGAAGATCTCGAGGATGACGTCGGTGCCGCGCGCGGTCGTCTTGAAGACCTTCACGCGCCCCGTGACGACCGTGTAAAGGTAATCCGACGGGTCGCCTTCGCTGAACAGCAGCGCGCCCTTGTCGAACTCGCGCAGGCTTGCGACCGCGGCGAGCCGCTGCCGATCGTCTGCTGAGAGGCGCCGGAAGATGGTGGTCCGGCGGATGATGTCAGGGAGCGACTCCTGCATCGGTTTCGCGAACTTTGAGGAATTTGGCGGGCGTTGTCAAACCCGGTCCCCGGCATTCGAATTGCCCCGTCATGTGCGCCGCGGATAGGCGTTGACGGGTTTCCGGCAGGAGTGCGCTTCGAGCCGGCCTGCTCGAACGACCGACGGAGGATGAGATGCGAACGCTCATGACGATTGTCGTTGTCACGCTGCTCAGTGGTGCTGGTGGTCATGGAGTCGCAGCCCTGAACGGTGCCGCTCAACGCGCGGCAGGAGCTCCCACAGGGGCCGCCGCCATGGAGAAGCTCCTGCAGGAGTTCGCTGATGCCTGGAATCGTCATGATCTGGATGCGCTGATGTCGATGATGACGCCCGATGGAGTGTTCCAGCCTTCGGGAGGCAGCGCCGTGGACGGTGAGCGATACGCGGGTACTCAGGCGGTGCGTGCGGCGTACGCGGCGATCTTCGCGACGTATCCCGACGCGCATTGGGGCAACGCCCGGCATTTCGTCAGTGGCGACCGGGGCGTGTCCGAGTGGACGTTTACCGGAACCCTCAAAGACGGGAAACGGGTCGAGGTCACCGGCTGTGACCTGTTCACGTTTCAGAACGGCAAGATCGCGATCAAGAACTCTTATCGAAAGAACCGCCCCCCGATCGGTTAGCCAGCGCCGTAACGTTCGGCATCCTTCCTGCTTTGTCCCCGCGCACGTGACGGAAGGCCGGCAATGGGCAGGTATCTTCCGCCCGGTTGCTGCCGGGAGGCTGTCACACACGTCATAACCCCAGGGCCGGTCCCACCGCGCGTCGTCCTCGGGCCAGGGGCCTCGTCGAACCAACGTTGCCGTTGCTCCTCCGGCGGAAGCCAGCCGGAGCTATCACAGGAGGGGGAATAATGACTCGCGCCGTCGCTCTCACCGTCATCCTCATCTGTCTCGCCGTGCCAGCCGCTGCTCAGACCGTGAGCGCGACGACAGGCGCCATCAATGGAATCGTCAAGGACAAGACACAAGGCGTCCTGCCAGGCGTCACCGTTACGATCTCGGGGCCCGCGCTGATGGGTACGCGCGAGACCGTGACGAGCGGCGAGGGCGAATATCGGTTCGTAGCCGTCCCACCGGGCGAATACAAGGTCGTGTTTGAGCTCGTCGGCTTCGCGACGGTCGTTCGCGAAGGGATCGTGGTGGGGATCGGATTCACGGCGACGGTCAACGTCGAGCTCGAGCTCGCGGCGCAGCAGGAGACCATCACCGTGACCGGCGCCTCGCCGGTCGTCGATACGCAGGCGACCAAGATCACGACGACGTACATCGCGGCACAGATGGCGAACATCCCGAACGCGCGCGACCTGGCGTCGCTGATGGTCGCCACGCCGGCGGTGAAAGCGGATTTCATCGATGTCGGAGGAAGCGCGGCGCTGTCTACGAACTTCTACACCGTGTACGGCACGAGGGGCCAGATTCGGCCGATGGTCGAAGGTATTCTCGCCACGGAAGGCACAGGGAGCACCTTCTACATCGACTACGGCTCGTTCGCCGAGGTCGCCGTCAGCACTGCGGCACTGTCGGCCGAGACGGGCACGCCAGGCGTTTTCACCCAGATGGTCACCAAATCCGGCGGAAACACGTACCGCGCGACCGTGTATCTGGACTACGAGCACAAGAAGTTCGGCACCCGCAACATCGACGACGCGCAGATAGCGCGCGGCGTGACCGGTGGGACAGCGCTGGATCCGCGCGACATCAACCGCGTGACAAAATTTCGCGACTTCAACGTCGATACCGGCGGGTTCATCGTCAAGGACAAACTCTGGTGGTTTGCCTCGTTCCGCAACGTCGTCAACCACATCGCCAAGGTCCAGTACCCGGTGAAGCCGCAGGAGCTCAAAGTTCTGAACCGGACGGCGAAACTTACCTACGCCTTGACGCAGAACAACAAGTTCATCGCCTTCATCAATCACAACAACAAGGTTCTGCCGGACGACTTCAGCGGCTACTACCGCGATCGGACCGTCACGATCCAGACGAGCAGCAGCGTGCCGTGGGATGAGCGATTCCCGGCGGGCGTCTGGAAGGGTGAATACAACTCGGTGCTGAGCGACGCCGCGTTTTTCGAGGTGCGGGCGGGGGGATACTTCTACAATTGGCATCGGGAGGCCAAGAGGCCGCTCACCCCGCGGTACGAGGACATCGCGACGAACGAGGCGTTCGGCAGCCCCGCCGACATCGAGTTGATTCGACTCCGGCCCCAGGTGCTGGGCTCGTTGAGTTATTACAAGGACGGCTGGGGCGGCGACCACAACTTCAAGTTCGGCGGAGAGTACATGCACGAGACCGCCGACAATAACGAAGGGGCGCTCCCCGACGCGGTCCTGCACCTCCTCCGCAACGGCGTCCCGACGGAGGTGCGCTTGTACGAGATGCCAAGCCGATCGGTAAGCGGGTTGGACACGACCTCCGCGTACGTCACCGACACATGGCGACCGACCGGCCGTCTGACAGTCAATCTCGGGTTTCGCTTCGATCGCTACCGGAACTGGCTGCCGGAGCAGATCCACCCCGTGAGCCGGTTCAATCCCACAGAGGACACGTTTGCCGCGGTAGACAAGTTGGCCGTGTTCAACACGTTCGGTCCACGCGCCGGCCTGAGTTATGACTTGTCGGGCAACGGCCGGACGGTCCTGAAGATGAACTTCGCTGGATACGCGGACAGCCCCAGCGCCTCGCTGTGGAATCCGAACCCGACACAGTGGTGGCGCAATTACACTTGGACGGACCTGAATGGCGATCGACTCTGGCAGCCTGGCGAAGAAGGCCGGCTGACGGCTTCACGCGGCGGAGCGACCAACGAGGCCATCGATCCCAACCTGGTCATGGGGTGGACGCGGGAATGGGCCGGGTGGCTCGAACGGGAGCTCGTCGCCAACTGGGGCGTGCGAACGGGATTCGTCTGGCGAGAACGCGGAAACCCTTCGGTGACCCGGGATGTCAACCGGCCGTACGACGCCTTCGACGTCCCGATCTCGATCCCGGATCCCGGGCCCGACGGGCGCGTCGGGACGAGTGACGACGGCACACCCATCGCCGGCTTCAATCTCAATCCGGCCTACCTGGGCAGAACCCCGTTCAACCTGCGGACATTCCTGCCGGGCGAGCGCAACCAGAGCGATTTCTACTCCTGGGAAATCACGGCGAACAGGCGGATGAACCGCCGCTGGTCGCTCGTGACCACGTTTGCGAAGACGTGGAGTCGTGAATCAGTGAACGCCCTCAATCCGAACACTCTGATCAACTCGAAGGACGACCAGCGCAGCCACTATACGAACTGGCAGGGCAAGGTGCACGGCACGCTGGAGCTGCCGGGCGATTTCCGCGTCAGCCCGCTCATCCGCGCGCAATCGGGCTTGCCCTACGGCCGCCAATTCTCGTACTCGTTCAACTACGGCGCGCAGACGATCCTCGCCGAACCGTACGGCAGCATCCGTCTCGACACGCTGGTGCTGGTGGATCTTCGCATGGAGAAGGCCTTCCCGGTGAAGGGCCGGCGCGTGGGCGTGTTCCTGGACGTCTTCAACATGTTCAATACCAACCCGACGACGAGCATCGTCGCGACGTCGGGGTCGTCGTTCATGCGTCCGGTGACGATCACGTCACCGCGCATTGCCAAAGTCGGCCTGAAGTTCGACTGGTGAGGCAAGGAGACACGCTCATGGTGAAACGAATTCTCGCAGTGCTGGGCGCTCTGTGTCTGTACGCGCAGGGCGGTGCGGCCCAGTCCCAGTTGCCTGCAGCGGACCTGATCCTGCACCACGGCAAGATCGCCGTCGTGGACGACGCTTTCTCCATTCACCAGGCCATCGTGGTGAAGGACGGAAAAGTGCTCGCGTCCGGCGGCAACGACCTGGTGAAGGCATACCGCGCGACCCAGACGATCGATCTTGGCGGCCGGACCGTGATTCCCGGCTTCAACGACACACACATCCATCTCAGCGGGCAGGCGCGCCGACATCTCAACCTCGCCGGCTCGAAGTCGCTGGTCGAGATCAAGCGCAAGATCGCGGAGAAAGCCAAGGAGCTCGGCCCCGGCGAGTGGGTCACGGGGTCGGCGTGGTCCGAAGACGAGCTCGTGGAACGCAGGCGGCCGCTGCGAAAGGATCTCGACGAGGCGGCGCCACAGAACCCTGTCATCATCACGCGGGCCGGTGGCCACAGCGCGGTCGCCAGCAGCCTGGCGCTCGAGCTGGCGGGCGTGACCAGAGACACGCCGAATCCTGAGGGCGGCGTGATCGAGCGTGACGAAAAGGGAGAGCTGAACGGCGTCATCCGGGAGCGGCAGGGGATTGTCAGCCGGCTCGTGCCCCGTGCGTCGCGCGAGGAGCTGCGGGCCAGCTTCGTCCAGAACATCAGGAATCTCCTCCGCCTCGGCATCACGAGCTTCACGCTGGCCGGGACCTCACCGGACGGCTACGCGGAGTGGGAGTCGATGTACCGCGAGTTCGGAAGCGAGCTTCCTCGGGCGACGGTGCAGATTCGCTGGGCGACTCCGGCCGACCGCGGCGGTGGCGATCAGGTCAGCTGGGGCGGCCCCGAGAAGATGAAGGCGTTCGGGAGAAAGACGGGTGACGGGACCGATCGGCTGAAGCTCGGTGCCGTGAAGATCAGCGTGGACGGCGGCTTCACCGGGCCGGCCGCGTACACGCTGCAGCCCTACAAGGGTCAGGGATCCTACCGGGGATTCCTGAATTACACCGAGGAACAGCTCTATCAGATCGT
Source organism: Acidobacteriota bacterium (assembly GCA_016210935.1). Taxonomy (GTDB): domain Bacteria; phylum Acidobacteriota; class Vicinamibacteria; order Vicinamibacterales; family JACQTH01; genus JACQTH01. Next base: position 6,649 of record JACQTH010000549.1, read on the forward strand.
GAAGGCGGGCCACGATCTCGGGTGGCAGATGGGGTTTCACACCATCGGCGACGGCGCCATCAAGATGACCGTGGACGTCTTCGAGCGCGTGCTGCGCGAATCGCCTCGCGCCAACCATCGTCACTACCTCACGCACTTCACGGTGCCGCCGCCGGAGGCGACGTTGAAGCAGATGGCCGCCAATCAGATCCTGATCGCGCAGCAGCCGAACTTCACCTACACGCTGGAAGGCCGGTACGCCGAGAACCTCGACGGCTATCGGCTCGAGCACAACAACCCCGTTCGCACGCCGATGAAGCACGGGATCTTCGTGGCGTTCAGCGCTGATGTGCTGCCGATCGGCCCGCTGGTCGGCTTGTACGCGGCGGTGACGCGAAAAGGGCTGTCGGGGAAAGTGTGGGGCGCCGATGAGGCCGTCACCATGCCGGAAGCGATTCGCGCGTACACGCGAAACGCCGCGTATGTCAATTTCGACGAGCGGGTGAAGGGCACGCTGGAAGTCGGCAAGCTCGCGGACATGATTGTCCTGAACGAGGACCTGCTGACGATCACCCCGTCCCGAATCCTCGGCGTCAAGGTGGACCTGACGATTGTGGGCGGTCGCATCGTCTTCGATCGATCGAAGACCACGACGAATTGAGCCGGAACTGGAGGGATCTCCTATGCGACGACGTGCTGCGGTGGTCCTGGCGGCGGTCGTCCTGACGTGTTTCGCGTCAGGGTCGCCCGTCGCCCAGAATGCTTCGAGCCAACAGCCCGCGCAATCGGCGCAGGCCGACCTCGTGATGATCAACGGCAAGGTGCTGACCGTGGACGCGAACGACTCGGTGGCGCAGGCGGTGGCGGTCGCCGGGGGAAAGATCATTGCGGTCGGCACCAACGAGGCGGTCAACGCGCGCGTGGGAAGCAAGACGCGCGTCATCGATCTGCGAGGCCGGACGGTGACGCCGGGCCTTATGGACACGCACGCGCACTTCTCGGCCGAGGACGAGATCTACTCGGTGAACCTGAGCGACGCGGCCCGCATGGACGATGTCCTGAAGCGCGTCCGTGACAAGGTCGCGACGCTCAAGCCGGGGGAGTGGGTGCGCGGGCGCGGCTGGGACGAGGGCAAGTTGGCCGAGCGCCGGTACATCTATGCCTCCGATCTCGACAAGGTCTCGCCGAACAATCCCGTGTACCTGAGCCACACGATGGGGCACTATGGCGCCGCGAACAGTTACGCGATGAGGCTGGCGGGCATCACCGCGCAGACCCCGAACCCCTTCGGCGGAACGATCGATCGCGACGCGCAGGGCCTCGCGACCGGCGTGTTGAAGGAGTCGGCGCAGGGGCTCGTGACCAAGGCGATGCCGGCGCTGACGCCGCAGCAGCAACACGATCGGCAGCGGAACGGCGTGCTGAAGCTGATTGAGGAGTTCAACAAAGAGGGGATGACCGGCGCGAAAGACCCCGGGATCTTCGCCGACAAGTGGGACGTCTACCAGGAGCTGCTCAGGGAGAACAAGCTGAGCGTGCGTATCTTCGCGCTCTGGCGCGTGCGAAGCCTGGAGGCGGCCAACGAGACGATTGCGCGGCTCCAGAAGCTGCCGCGTCCGCCCGCCGGACTCGGCGACCGCCGGCTGATCTCGGGCGGCGTGAAGCTGGCCATCGACGGCAGCGGCGGGGCCCGAACCGCGTGGATGCACGAGGACTGGAACAAGGACTTCACATCGAAGGACACCGGCAACGCCGGCTATCCCACGATTGATCCGCAGCTTTACCGGCGCATCGTCACGCTGCTGCACAACAACGGCATCCACGTGAGCACGCATGCGATCGGCGACCGCGGGATTGACTGGGTCGTCGACTCGTACGAAGCGGCGCTGAAGGCGAAACCCACGCGCGGGTTGCGCCACGGCATCATCCACGGCAACACGCCCACCGACCACGCGATCGACGTCATGGCTCGGCTGCAGAAGACCTACGACACGGGCTATCCGGAGTCGCAGGCGCCGTTCCTCTGGTGGATCGGCGACACGTACGCCGGCAACCTCGGGCCGGAACGCTCGCCGCGCGAGAAGCCGTTCAAGACCTACCTGACAAAGGGCGTGATCTGGGCCGGCGGATCGGATTATCCGGTGGCGCCGTTCGAGGGCCGCATGGGTCTCTGGGCGTCAGTCGCGCGCAAGACCCTCAAGGGCGTGTACGGGCCGACGCCGTTTGGGACGAAGGAATCGGTCGACATCAAGACGGCGCTCCGCTCCTACACGATCTGGGCCGCGCATCAGATGTTTCTCGAGGACAAGATCGGATCGATCGAAGTCGGCAAGGACGCCGACCTCGCGGTGTGGGATCGCGACATGTACACGATCCCGACCGACGATCTCCCGAACCTGAGGTGCGAGATGACGCTGATCGCCGGCCGCGTGATCTACGAACGGGCGGGGAGATCAACGAGCATGCCGTGACGCTCTCGACCAACGCCAGCACCTTGGCGGGTTCCCAGGTTGCTACATGAGGTCGAACACCAATTGGAGGCCTTCGCCGAGGGCGGCGAGCCGATCGCCCGGGAGCATGCCCAGGCGCTCTACGAAATCCGCTTTAAGCACCTTCTGCACGTCGTAGACATTCGCCACAGACGGCTTCGGCAACCCTGTGTCTCGACGGTCGAGCCGAAGATTGCCCGGCAGGCCCTCGAGATGGAGGCGGCTCGTGAGTGGGACGACCAGAAACGACCGGACGCGCGGTTCTCTCACTTTGTCCGTCTGGACCACGACCGCCGGGCGGCGCTTGTCGACCCGCACCCACCAGACCTCGCCTCGCCGTGGCAGCGCCTCACCACTGGTCGTCACGGTACTCTTCCGCCATCCGGCGGCGCTGATGCCGGCGCCAGGCTGCTTCGTCATCCACCACGTCCCAGCCATGGCGGTCGATGTATTCCTGCGTCTGTTGCCGTATGCGCTCGTCTTCGAGAAGGCGCGCGAGCAGTTCCGATCTCGAAGTCTGCTGACGGCGGGCGGCTTCGTCAGCGAAGGCGACCAGGTCCTTGGGAAGCGAAACGCCGATCTTCATACACTAGATAATACCACTAGGAATACTCTGGTATTCCCGACATTCTTCCCAAACGCCGGGCGTCATGATCGACTTCCACAAGCGAGACTTGCCGGTCGGTCCGCCGGCGGCCATGAAGATCTCGCGGGACGATCTGCTCGGCCAGATGCAGGAGCACGG
>JACQTH010000026.1 GCA_016210935.1 Acidobacteriota bacterium
GACCGAAGCCGAATCGCCGATCAAGGGGACTGCCCCCTTGACCTCGGAACCGGGGTCATGCGTGCTGTCGTAAACATCCCGGCCGCAATCGGCCTCCTGTTCTGTCTGACGATTGCGGGCGAGGCGCCGCGCGCGCAAGATGCGCCGACCCCCGATGCCCGGGAGATCGCGCGCCTGCCTGAACGGCCGCAGGCGAGGGTCGACACGACCGAACCGGTGCCGACCGGCCGGACGATTCGGGTCGCGGCCGGCGCCAGCCTCCAGCGCGCGCTGGACGAGGCGCAGCCGGGCGACCGGATCGTGCTCGACGCACGGGCGGTGTATCGGGGCCCGTTCCGGCTGCCGCGAAAAGACGGCCATGCCTGGATCGTGATTTCCGCCGGCCCGGACGCACGAGTGCCGCCGGCCGGGCATCGGGTGAGGCCGCCCGATACAGCCGCGTTTCCGAAGCTTGTGGCCGCGTCCGGCGTCGTTCTCGTCGCCGATCCGGGCGCGCATCACTACCGTTTCGTGGGCATCGAGATCGCGCCGGCCGAGGGGATCTTCCTGACGGCGCTGGTCCAGCTCGGCGACGATGAACGCGCACTGGAGAAGCTCCCTCACCACATCATCTTCGACCGATGCTATCTGCACGGCGATCGCACGCGCGGCAGCCGCCGCGGCATGGCGATGAACTCGCGCGACACCGCCGTGATCGATTCACACCTGTCGGACTTCAAGGAAGAGGGCGCCGACTCGCAGGCGCTGGCCGGGTGGAACGGCGCCGGCCCGTTCCGAATCGCGAACAACTACCTGGAGGCCGCCGGGGAAAATCTCATGTTTGGAGGCGCGGATCCGACGATTCCGGACCTGGTGCCGGCGGATATCGAGATCGTGGGAAATCACTTCGCGAAACCGCTCGCGTGGAAAGCCGGGACACCGCAGTTCGAGGGCGTCACCTGGACGGTCAAGAACCTGTTCGAGCTGAAGAACGCGCGCCGCGTCCTCGTCGACGGCAATCTGTTCGAGTACAACTGGCCGCAGGCGCAAAACGGGTTTGCCATCCTCTTTACCGTCCGAAATCAGAAGGGGCGGGCGCCGTGGTCGGTCGTCGAAGACGTCACCTTCGTGAACAACCTCGTTCGACATGTGGGCGCCGGCTTCAACATCCTGGGCCGCGACGACAACCATCCCAGTCAGCAGACGCGGCGGATCGCGATCCGGAACAACCTGTTTCTGGATGTCGGAGGGCCGTGGGGCAGCGGGCGGCTGTTCCAACTGCTCGAAGGCACCCGCGACGTCATCATCGATCACAACACCGCGGCGCAGACTGGTGGAATCCTGCTTGGCGGCGAATCGGCGCCCCATTCGGGATTCCTGTTCACGAACAACATCGCGCCGCACAACCGTGACGGCATCAAGGGGACCGGCACCCGCCACGGGCTGCCCACGCTCGAGCGCCATTTCCCGGGAGCGGTCGTCCGGCGCAATCTGATCGTTGGCGGCAACGCGGCGGAATACCCCCCGGACAACTTCTTCCCGCCCTCGCTCGCAGATGTCGGGACTTTCACACGTGACGGCGGCCGATATCGGCTCGCGCTGGCGCGCAGTTTCCGGCACGCCGGCACGGACGGCCGCGACCCCGGCGCGGACCTCGGCGCAATTCCCGACGCCGCAACGGCGGCGCCCACAATCCGGCGATTTGGCGATTCAGCGACCGGGCGATCTACTGAAGGATTTCAATCACGAAATAAATCGCCCAATCGCTCAATCGCCCGATCGCCACATGTGAGGTCGGCTTCGAATAGAACATCGCCCGCCCTCATCGTGTTCTGGATCGCTTCGATACTTCTGGCGTACGTCTACGTCGGGTATCCGCTGGTCGAGTGGGCGCGCGGGCGGGTGCGGCCGACGCCAATCCGCCCTGCCGTCGATCGATCGCAGGGCGCCAACTGTGGTGGGCGGTGCGCAGTGGACAGTGGGCAGGGGAAGCTGCCTTCGGTGTCCATCATCGTTGTGGCCTTCAACGAAGGCGAGCGTATATCCCGCCGGATCGAGAACGTGTTGGCCCTCGACTACCCTCGCGGCCGCCTGCAGGTCATCGTCGCATCGGATGGATCGACCGACGATACTGTCGTCCGGGCGCGACGGTACGAGCACGACGGCGTCAAGGTCCGCGCATTCTATACGCGGCGCGGAAAGGCCGCCACCCTCAACGACCTCATGACCCTTGCGGACGGTGAAATCGTCGTGTTTGCCGATGCGCGGCAGACGTTCGATCGCAATGCGATCCGGGCGCTCGTGGCCGATTTCGCGGATCCGGCCGTCGGCGCCGTCAGCGGCGAGCTGATGCTGGAGACAGCAGCAGGTATCGGAACGGCGGCGGGAGGAACGGCGTTCTACTGGCGCTACGAGAAGTTCATTCGACGCTCCGAGAGTCGAACGGGATCGATGGTAGGAGCGACCGGTGCCGTTTATGCGATTCGGCGGCCGCTGTACGAGCCCATCCCGGAAGATACCATCCTCGATGATGTGCTGATTCCCGTTCGTGTCGTGCGCCGGGGGTACCGATGCGTGTTCGAGCCCGCTGCGCGCGCGTACGACACGGTGTCCGGCACGGCGCGCGAGGAATTCACGAGGAAGGTCCGCACGATCGCCGGGACGTTCCAGCTCCTCGCGCGGGAACGCTGGTTGCTGAATCCGTTCTCGAATCCCATCTGGTTCGAGACGATGTCACACAAGGCGCTCCGGTTGACGATCCCGGCGCTGCATCTCGCGGTCCTGACCGCCAACCTCTGGTTGCTGGGCGCCTGGCTCTATCAGTTGGCGCTGGCGGCGCAGGCGATGTTCTACGCCGCCGCGCTTGTCGGATGCGTTCAGCGTCAGGCCAGACGCCGATCGATCACCATCCCCTACGCCGTATGCTTGATGGCTTGGGCAACGCTGGTTGGCTTTGACCGGTTCCTCCGTCGCCGCCAGCAGGTGACGTGGGAACGAGCGTCGGCGACGAGGCTCCCGACATAATCAGGACGTTCGTCAACGTCGCGTTCAGATCCCAGAGACACGCCGCGATCCGCAACCCGGCGACCGCCGGCGTGCCGCTTGTATAGAAGACGGCACCGTTCTTCGAGTAGGTGACGCGTCCCTGCTCGACAGCAATCCGCAGCGTGTCGCCCGGAGCGAATCGCACGTCGCTCCGATACGCCCCGGACTCCCTCACCTCCGCGACGCCCCCCTGAAGCCGCAGCGCGAAGCTGAAGCCCGCCGGATCAATCCCGCCAGTCGCAGTCAGCCCGATCGCGCGCAGCGTTTCCGCCTCTGACGCGCGGAATTCCACGAAGCCGTTTCCCGACCCGATCTGCTGTTCGGACATGGCGCCCGCATCCGGGCATCCCTGACATCCGCTGGTCTTCTGCAAGCTGTTTCCGCTCGCGGTCACATTCACGAGATTCGTCCACCGAACAGGCTCCGCGATCGAAGCCGAAGGCCCGGGTGCCGGCCCCGGTGGAGGCGCCGGCGACGGTGACGGCGCAGGGACGGGCGCCGGTGTTCCGCCGAGGGCCGCCTGCGGAATCCGGACGATGAAGATGTCGGCGCGATGCGTGCCGGCGTTCGCCGTCCAGATGAAGTATTCGCCCGTGACGTCGAGATTTCCCTTCGGCAGCTTCGAGTAATCGTCGCTTCCACCGCCCGGGGCATTCAGATCGGTCAGATTCGGAGCGACGACGAGCGCGCTGAGGGATCCGTCGAGCGGATAGCAGACGATCTCGTTGACGCGGGGCAGCTCGAGCCGCGTCGCGTTGCTGCTGCAGGCCGTCTGACGCTCGACGTCAAGGTCGCTGCGAGCATTCCCATGCGCCACGTGGCCGATGCCCGATGACCACGACTGCAGCGCATAGACCAGCCGGTCCTGCTGCGGATCCCCGGTCCCCAGATCGAGGTCGAAGCGCCATACCCGCACAGCGCCAGGACGCGAATACCAGTTGTCCTCGGCCACCATGTAGCCGTAGCCGATGTCGGAGTGACCTGCGGCGCCGTTCTGATCGAGAAGCACCCGTTCAGCGCCCGTCTGCAGGTCGACGATCCGATTGTCCTCACCGGAGAGACCATCCACGTTCTCCTTGATCACGAGCCAGCGGCCGCTCTTGTCGACCTGACACTCGTCGAAGTCGCCTCTCTTCGGCACGAAGGTCGCCTGTCGCGTGTCTTCACGATACGCGACGCAGCCGAGCATCTCGTACGTGCCGCTGTGGCGTAGCGTCGCCGAATGCACGCGGTCGACGTTGCTCGAGTGAATCTGCCAGAGATACCTGTCGGCGCCGAATTGTGGCGACGCGTCGAAAACGGTCTCGAACTGGCGCGACATCACGTCGTACCGGTACAGCCGTGGGCCCTGGTTCACATACAAGGCATGCGGTCGCGTGCGGCTGAAGTACCAACCCTCACCAGTGCTCCAACTGAATGCGCTGTCCGGGCTGAAGAGCGGTCCGAGATTTCTCGTCTCACCGGTCCGCTTGTTGTAGCTGAACAGCGCGGGCCCTCCACCGCCGCGCCGGCGCTCGAGACCGACGAAGATCAACATCGTGTCGCTGCCGGCGTGATTGTTGATGTTGTTCCAGTACGAATAGCCGACCGGCGTGACGCAGTCGGCGCCGCCGCAATCGCTCGCGTTCGTGACGCGAATGCCCTGAGTCAGATAGGGGGCAGGGAACTGGAAGACGCCGCGGGAGGGCACGAACGCCTGGATTTCGGCTGGCGAAAGCCGCGGCCTGATACTGGAGCTGGCGGCGGATTCGATGAATCCTCCGGTCGCAGCGTCCTGCGCTCCCGCGAGATGACTGCTGAAGGCGATACCGAGGATGACGGCGACAACAGAGACAACACGACGGGTTCCCAGGGGCACCAAAGCTCCTCCGTATCCGAGACAGATGAGTCCTTAGGAATCGCAGCCGGAAGCTCTGCGATTTTGTCAGCGACTGAACCTAATTAACCGGGGCTCTGCCCCCGGACCCCGGCTCGGTACGGTTGTGCTGAAGCTCTGTGAAGGTCAGGCGCGCGAAGCACCCGACCACTTCCTTATAACAGATCGCTTCAGCTCTTTGCCGGGCAGGATGTAGGGCCCGTCTTCCATGCGGGCCTGACGAGCAACTCGTAGAAGCCGAGCTTGCTCGGCCTCACGAGCCGCTCTCTCGGAGGAGTTGTCGGCGGGAGTGCAGAGGTTCGCCAGTGGACCGCTCTCACGAATCATCGCGGCGAGCGCGAGCGACCCGTGGGCGGCGGCGGGGGTGGGGCCCCGCCGCAAACTAAACAATGACTCAAATCCAGCCGCGCACGAAGTAATAGCCGAGCGCCATCCATTCGCGGAGCGCGATCTCGCTGAGGAACAGGCCGTCCGTACTCGGCACGAACCCCGATCGTCCCGGAA
>JACQTH010000544.1 GCA_016210935.1 Acidobacteriota bacterium
CCACACCGCGGGTTCCCGGCGCGAGCGACGACAGCGGTCGCAGTTCAGAACGAAATGCCAAGGGAACGGAGCACATAGTTCAAGGCCGCGCCGGTCAGGATCGCGACCGGCGTGATGAAACTCAGAATCGCGAGGCTGGTCTTCCAGCCGCGCTCGCGAACGATCATCAGGAGGTTGGCGACGCACGGGACGAACAGCGTCATGACCGTCAGCGCCACGACGGCCTGGACGCCCGAGAGCCGCCCGTCGCCGGCGAGCGCGAAGAGGCCCGCGGCCCCGTAGTCGCGGCGCAGGAATCCCATCACGAGGATCTGCGCCGTCTCGGCCGGGAGCCCGAGCAGACCGGTCACGACGGGCCGGCCGATGCGCGCCAGCGCGACGAGCGCGCCGAGACGATCGAGCACGAACAGCAACGCCGTACCGATGAGAAACAGCGGGACCGCCTCGCCCAGATACCACCGGACGCGGAGCAGCGTCTTTGTCATCAGATTCCGAATGCGAGGTAGACGGATCGGCGGCAGCTCGATCATGAACGGCGAACGCTCGCCCGGAAGCACGCGAGCCGCGAGAAAGCCCACCAGCACCATCTGGCTCAGCACGACCCCGAACAACGTGACGAGCGCCGCGAACGAGATGCCGCCGAGGATCCCCATGATGGTCGCCAGCTGCGCCGAGCAGGGAATCCCCAGCGCCAGCAGGACGATCGCGATCAGCCGCTCCTTCGGCGTCGAGAGGATTCTGGTCGTCATGGTCGCCATCGTGTCGCAGCCGAGGCCGAGCACCATCGGGAGCACCGCTTTCCCGTTCAGGCCCATCGCGCGGAACAAGCGATCGCTGAAGATCGCGAGTCGCGGAATGTAGCCGGTGTCCTCGAGAAAGCCGAAGATCAGAAAGAAGGTCGTGACGACTGGAAGAACGATCGCGATGGCGTAGGTCAACCCCATCGTGATCAGTCCGTACTCCCCGACCAGGAAATCTCGAAGTATCGCAATCGGGATGAAGCGGTCTGCGAGGGCAATCGCCGCCGGGTTGATGGCGCGGCCGAACAGATCCTCCTCGAAGAGGCCGACGAGGGTCTGAGCGCCAAAGACGCCCACGAACGCGTACATCGCGTAGAGCACGGCGAAGAGAATCGGCAGTCCCGTGAGCGGCTCCCGTACAGCGCGCCCGATACGCTCCTGCGCCCGCGCGAGCGACAGGTGACTGATGCGCCGCACGCGCTCGCTCAGGTCGTGTGCCCACGCGCTGTGATCGAGCTCGCCGGGGGGGAGCTTCGGAATCGCAGAGAGCGCAAGCGACGCGCGCAGCTCGGCGAGTCCCCGGCCCTCGACCGCGACGGTCTCGACAACCGGGATCCCGAGCTCCGCGGCCAGGCTTTCTGCATCGACGTCGACGCCATGCGCACGCGCCTCATCCACCAGATTGAGCACGAGCAGCATCGGCTTGCCGAAGGCGGCGAGCTGAGCGGTCAGGACGAGCGCGCGCCGGAGATTGCGCGCATCGCTGATCTGCACGATGACGTCCGACTCGCCACTGTCGATCACGCGGCGGGCGATCTTCTCGTCTTCGCTCAGGTGCCCCTCGAGCGTGTTGATACCGGGCGTGTCGATGAGATCGCAGACCTCGGCGCCCACGAGCGCGCGCCCGCGCGTCACGGCCACGGTCGTGCCGGGGTAGTTCGAGACGGTGGCGTATCGGCCGGTCAGCCGTCCAAAGACGACGCTCTTGCCGACGTTGGGATTGCCGACGAGCGCGACCCGCAGCGGGCGCGCCCGCACCGTGAGGATCGGCTCACGGAGGGCGTGTGGGGAACCGCGACGAGCGGCGCGGGGCGTAGAGCCGTTCGCGGCATCTGGCTCGAATTCGGTCGGTTGAGCGGATGCGCGGGCCCCCGCAAGCGAGGAGCTTGGCGGGGTGCGGCCGTTCGCCGGAACCGGCTCGAACTCGTCGGACTTGCGCGGATGCGCGGGGGCCCCGCCATTCAAGAAATGCCATGACACGCGCGCTACCAGAGGTATGTCAGGCGCAGCGCGAATGAGTTGGCCGTGTACGGCTTGTACAGATATCCCATCAACAGCGCGCCTGTGAGATCGAGGCGGGTGATGGTCGATGGGCTCAGCGAGAAGTCGTCCACGGCGTAGCGGTTGTACCAATACACGAAGCCCAGCGCGACGTCCGAGCGCAGGAAGTAGCGCACGTCCGCGGTGCCGGTCTGCAGCTCCGTTTTCAGCGGCGGAAGCTGCACGGGCGCCGGCGTGACCGTCGTATTGGGCGCGAGGCCGTACACGTAGGTCGCCTTCGAACGTGAGATGTCATAGCCGAATCGAAGCTGCGTCTTCGGGATCAGCTTGTCCATCTCGAGGAAGGCGCTGGTCGTGTGGACCTTGTCTGCTGAATCGTCGGTCCAGTCGCGGGTCGGATCGTTGAACTGCGGATTGGGCGCCGGGTTCGCGGTGCGCGAATACTGCAGCGCGGTGTACTTCTCGAACCCGTAGCTCACGTTGAAGTCGACCTCGTCCACCGGCACGAAGTCGAACCCGATGGTGTAGGCCTGGTTCTCGTTGTTCCGCAGGCCGAACGTCGTGTTCTCGTAGTCGTCCTTCCCCGCCGCGACCGACGCATTGAAGCCGACCAGGTCCGCGGGCGTGACCTGCACCATGAGCGTCGCGCGGGAGCGATTCCGGTCCGCGACGTCGTAGTGGCGCATGCCGAGCTGCTCGCCGACGTCAACCAGCAGGTGTTCCTCGAACCCCTCGCCCTTGCGGACCGAGTACTCCCATTTCGCGCGGAGCGTGACGTACTGGTTGCCGTTGCTGTCGGCCGACACGCGGAAGACGTCTTCGTTGGTCCGCTCGAAGATGCGGAACGTGCGATCGGCCGTCTCGCGCCCGTACCCCACCTTGAACGCGGCGTAGGTGTGGGGCAGCCACGAAACGTCCACGTCGAGGTTCTGCCTCTTGACGCTCATCGGCTCGATCTCGTGCGCGGAACCGAGCGTGTTGTCACCCACGATCGTGGTCGCGAGCGTGAAATGCGGCGTCCGGTTGTCGTAGTCGTAGTAGCGGTATCTGGCGTTCAACGCCACGAACCTGTTCGGCCGGGAGGTGAAGCCGAGATTGGTCGATACGACCCTGGCCTCGGCTTCGGCCGTGGCGCGCTCGAGTGCCGGTGCGGCCAGCGCCGGGTTGATCGTGGCGGGAAGCAGGGCGTTGTTCTGGTTCCAGCTTCCGAACGAGACGAACGCCGTCGCGCGGCTGCGACCCGGCAGCTTCAGCCCGCCGGTCGCGCTGACCGTATGGGCCGTGTTGCTCGGCCACCACGCGAGCTGCCCCTGGGCGCCGCCGCCGGAGATGGCGGTGTAGCGGATCGGGCTGTCCCAGCGAAGCGCCGGCAGGCTGTTGTCGAATGTCGACCCGTCGTACGCCACGCTCAGGATGCCTCGGGTATTGGCCCATTCCATCGCCGCTTTGACCGTCGTGGTCCGGTCGTCGATCGGCGCCGGAATCTCGAAGGTCATGTTGCCGGGGCTGGAACCGATAAACCCGGCAAACGGCATGGCGCCCTCGCGATGCGAGGTCTTCACATCGACGGTGAGATCGACGTCACGCGACGCCGTGTAGGTCATCGCGAACGACGCGTTGTCGCGACGACTCTTCAGATCGAAGGGCGACAGGCCACCGATGGAATTTGCCAGGGTCGCGTCCCCGCTCTGGATCCCGAGCCTGATGCCGTCAGGAACCGTCAGCCGGCCGTTCCCCTGGTTGCTGAAGAGCGTCCTCGTCTCGCGGCTGTAGAAGAGCGGGATCTGATCCCACGAGAACGAAGCCTTCAGCTTGCCGATCTGCTGAAAGTTCGCCGTGTATCGTTGATCCTCGTACCCGACGTTGACGGCGCCCAGATTGACCAGCCAGTTCTTCTCCTGGCGATCGAACGAGAACTTCTGCAGAAACGCGCCGTCCCCGAGATCGCGGAATCGCTGGAATCGGGCCTCGTCGCCCGTGATGTTGGTGACACGGCCGCCGACCTCCAGGATCCCGACGTTGGGTCCGGTGGGGGCCGTAGGCATGCCCTGCTGCGCCTGCGCGAGGCCCGGGGAGGCGAGCAGCGCTCCGGCCAGAATCAAGACTGTGGTGCGCATGGCTATTCTCCTTCGAGCGTCAACGCGTGAAGTAGGTGCCGGACGGATGGTTCGAGCCGTGAATCTGCGCGTGGCAGTTCACGCAGCTCCGCCCGACGGCGCGGCTGCTCTTCGACACGAGGATCTGCTGCGAGTCGTAGATAGTAGCCGGGTGCCGTGAGTGCGTGTGACACCGCTGGCAGAGCATGGGAAC
>JACQTH010000559.1 GCA_016210935.1 Acidobacteriota bacterium
CGAAGTCGTTGTCTCTCAGACTGGAGGCGAGGATCTCCGATCGCCTCAGCTCGGATCCCGCGGTGTCCCGCAGGCGCAGCACGATCGACCCGGGATTCCGGCGTCCATAGGTCGCCATCAGGACCTTCACGCCCGACAGCTCATCGCGATCGAGGCGCAGCCGCGCGGTCACGCGCTCTCCCGGCGCGAAGCCGACCGCCACGTTCTGCCTGTTCACGGGAAAGGGGCGCGGCGAGCTGTCGACCATCGCAGCCTTTGGCGAGCCGACCAGATATCGGACACCGATGAGATCGTAGTATTTCCGGTTCGCGCGAAGCGCCTCCCGCGCGCTGCCGCTCGTGCGAAAGGGGCTCGCGCCGTCGAAGAACGCCGGGTCCATTCCCGGGTCGAGATAGCGGCTGGCAAACTCACGCACGTTGCGCGGAATCAGCCCTTCGCACACGTTCAACGCGTACAGTCCGAACGCGGCGGCGTAATTGCCGTACAGGTATCCGTCGAGCGCATACAGGCGCCCGAATCCCTGCGCCTGCCGCGCCTTCAGAAACGACACGAAGGCCGGCTCCGCAAAAACCGGTTGTGCGCGTGGCAGCGGGGACAGCACGCGCGACGAGAGCATCATCAGCTCGACGGCAAGCACCACGGTCAGCGCGACCGGTGGACTCGATCGCGCGCGAGAGAACACGAAGGCCCCCAACACCACGAGGACAAGCCACGCGAGCAGCAGCGGCGCCAGCGACGCGGTTGTTACGAAGAGAACATCCTTCAGCGGGACCAGCAGCAGGATGAGGATCGCCACCGCGACGAAGAACGCGTTCCGGCAGGCACGCGAGTCCCGCGGATCGGTGAACGCCTGCACGCCAATCGCGACGAGGATCGCCACACAGATCGACAACGCCGCGCCGCTGTACCTCGTGAAGAAGAACTGTTCGAGCACCGGCGCCGCCGCCATCCACTGGGCCGGTGGGAGGCCGTAGATCTTCAACAGCACGATCGCCGCGACGATTCCAGCAAAGCCGCCTATCCCCCTGACGCGTCGCTTCGCCGGCGAGGCAATCGCCACGATCGCGAGATAGAACGCGGACGCTCCGACATATCCGCCGATGAAATTCCATGAGAAGAGCGAATCCGCCGCCGGACTGACCGGCCGGTGGATGCCGCCAAGCAGATAGGGAGCGACCTGCAGCGCCGCGATCTTCGGCGACAAGGCGATCTGCCCGAACACTTCCCGCCTCTCGGATCCGGCATGCGCGATGTATTCCAGCACCGGCAGCACGAACGGCATGGCCAGAAGCGCGCCGACGGCATACATCGCGATGGGGCGCGCCACGATCGTCAGGCGAGCCTCCCTCACCTGCCGCCAGGTCCTGAACGCCGAATACGCGATCAGGAAGAGCGCGTTCAGCGCCGTCACTTCCGGTTGACCCGACACCACCAGGCACGCGAAGGCGCCGGCTGCCAGAGCCAGATTTCGGCGCGACCACTCGCTGTGAAGCCGTTCGGCGAAGTACAGCGTCACCGGCAGGATCACGGTGCTGTTGAACGCCGGTTCGAGCCGGAAGTAGAGGACCACCGGGCCGGACAGGGCAAAGAAGATGGCGCCGCTCGCCGACGCCACCGCGTCGAGCCCCACGCGGCGAAGGAACAGAAACGTGAAGGCGGCCGCGATGCCGAACCGAAGCAGGTGAGTAAGACTCCACAGCCACGACGGCAGAAGGTCCTGAAGCAGCTGCAGCGGAAAGAACACCGCGGACTGCACATTCGCCAGAAGCGGAACGCCGGAGAGGCTATAGGGGTTCCAGAGCGGCAGGCGTGCGCCGCGAATCGCGTCGCCGACGAGTCGATCCCACGGAAGGACTTGCGACGCGCCGACCGGATCGATCGTCAGCGCGCCAGGCGTGGGGGACGCCGGCTCGCTGGAGAGCCCGGCGGGAAACACGCTCGGCATCACGTGCTGCGGCAGCAGGCTGGAGCCGCAGGCGACCGGCAGGCCGAATGTCGCCAGGATCACGCCGGCGACGAGCAGGAGCGGGAGCCGATCCGCCCGGGTGAGCATCCGAGGCTCCGAGGTTCCTGGGTTCCGGGGTTTCAAGGTTCCGGGATCCAACTACGGCTCGGAGGTTCCCGAACTTTGGAACTGTGGAACCCTGGAACCTCCCAACGTTGGCACCGACGAGTCGATCGTGTAGCCGGCTTTCTTCGCGTCCTCGTAGAACATCCGGACCGTGTCGAGCGAGAACGCTTCAAGGTCCCTTCCCAGCACCGGCAGTTTGGCGAGAAGGTCGTGAGAGACCGTGATGACGTGACAGCCGACGTCGTCTGCCTGGATCACGTTCAGGATCTCACGCGGGCTCGCCCAAATGAGCTCGACGTTGGCGAACGGCTTCAGGATCTGAAGGACCTCGAGCATCACCGGGACCGGGTCGAGCCCTGAATCGGCGATTCGTCCGGCGAAAACCGAGACGAACGCGGAGGTCGTCGGCGACAGACATTCGATCACGCGGCAGACCTGGGCGGGCGTCATCACGGCGGTCACGTTCACCCGCACGCCATCGGCGGACAGATGTTTGATGAGCGGGCCGGCAAAGTCTGCGCGCGTGTTCGTGATCGGAATCTTGACGTAGACGTTCGGCCCCCAGGAGGCGATCTTGCGGGCCTGGCGCGCCATCTCGTCGAAATCGTCCGAGAAGACTTCGAGCGAGACCGGCCGATCGGGGACCATCTGCAGCAACTGCACGGCGAACCCGCGGTAATCCTCGACGCCGGCTTTGCGCATCAGCGTCGGATTCGTCGTGAAGCCCTTGATGATCGGGTTCGATGCCAACGCGGCGATCCCCGGCAGATCGGCACCGTCTGCGAAGATCTTCACGCGCAGGTCGCGTAGGGGTTTCATGACTAACCCGAGTGCCTAGGGTGCCTAAGGTGCCAAGAGTGCCTCGGGTGCTTAGAGTGCTGGTCTTCGACAAGGCCGACACTCGTCGGACGCATTAGGCGCGGCGGTACCCCGAGCACTCCAGGCATCCCAGGCACCTTAGGCACTCTAGGCACCCTTGTCAGCCTCCAGAATCACCGCACTGGCCTCCAACAGCGACGATACGGAGGCGAAATAACCCTCCGGCGGACGCTCGTCATATGGCTGCCCGACCAGAAGCGTCCGACAACCGGCTGCGTGGCCTGCCTCGATGTCGCGCCACCGATCGCCAATCATGAACGACGCCGAGAGATCGATATCCCAGTCCCGCGCGGCGTCAACGAGCATCCCCGGACGAGGCTTGCGACACGGACAGTCGTCCTCGTCCGTATGAAAACAGACGCGCAGGTCGTCCAGCGCGACGTGTTGACGAATGCGGTCGTGGATCTCCTCCACGACTGCCTTCCGCAGAC
>JACQTH010000545.1 GCA_016210935.1 Acidobacteriota bacterium
CTCAGCCTCCAGGATCGTCGTGACCCCCTCGAGCGCCTGGCGAATCAGCGGCCGCGACTCGCCGATAGCCACGATGGCTGCGGCCTTGTCGCCGAGCGGCGCCGCGAGATCTTCCCAGCTCCCGCCCTTGAATCGTCCCCCCAGGATCACGATGAGCGGCCCGTCGAGGTTGTCGATCGCCTGTCGCACCGCGGCGATCGCCGTCGCCTTAGAATCGTTCACGAACCGGACTCCGCGGATCTCCCCGGCGGGTTCCATCGCATGCTCGAGGCCCGTGAAGGTCTCGACCGCCTCCGTCATCGCCCGCGACGGCACGCCGACGATGCGCGCGACGGCGGCGGCGGCCATGACATCCGCAACCAGGTGACGCCCTGTCAGACGGATCGAGGACAGCGGGACGAGCGGCTCTTCGCCACGCGTCGTGCGATGCACGATTGCGCGATCCGTGAGGATGACGCCCTCGGACACGCGTCCGCTCATCGCGAATGCGAAACGGCGCGCCTGTGCCCGGCGCGCGATTTCCAGCGTCTGCGGGTCATCGGCGTTGATCACGGCCCAGTCGTCCGGCCCCTGGTTCAAGAACACCCGCGCCTTCGCCGCGGCGTACTCCTCGATGCTCGCGTGCCGGTCGAGATGGTCGGGCGAAAAGTTCAACAACACGGCGATCCACGGGTGGAAGCGATCGATCGTCTCGAGCTGGAAGCTGCTGACCTCGACGATGTGGAGCGTCTCGGGCGTCGAGGACTCGACCTGCGAGCTGAGGGGCACGCCGACGTTGCCGCCGACTGCGGTCTTCAACCCGCCCGCCGCGAGCATCCGGCCTGCGAGCGTCGTCGTGGTCGACTTCCCCTTCGTCCCGGTGATCGCGACCACACGGCCACGCAGCCAGCGATACGCGAGCTCGATTTCGCCGATGATCGGGACCCCGCGCTGTCGCGCGGGCGTGAGAATCGGATGATTCCGGGGGACGCCGGGGCTCAGGACGATGAGATCGGCCTGCGCGATCGTTTCGGGCACGTGGCCTCCGAGCTCGACGTGGACGCCTCGCCGGGCCAGCGATTCGGCCAGCGCGTGCGGGTCGCGCTGATCTCGCGGGGACAGGCGATCCTTCGCCTCACTCAGTGTGACGCGTGCGCCGCGCTCGGCCAGGAGCTCCGCCGCGGCGATGCCGCTGCTCGCGGCGCCCATCACCACCACGCGCTTGCGCGAGACGGAGAATGTCCGCTCACTCATCGGGTTATCTGAGCTTCAGCGTCGTCAAACTGAAGAGCGCGAAGACGATGCCGGCAATGACGAACCGCGTGATGATCTTCGGCTCGCTCCAGCCAATCAGCTCGAAATGATGATGCAGGGGCGCCATCTTGAAGACGCGCCTGCCGGTCATCTTGAAGGACGCGACCTGGATGATGACCGACAGCCCCTCGAGCACCCAGACGCCGCCGACGACGATCAGGAGCAGCTCCTGTTTGATCAGGATCGCGACCGTGCCGAGCGCCGCGCCCAGGGCGAGCGATCCCACGTCGCCCATGAAGATCTCGGCGGGGTACGAGTTGTACCAGAGGAACCCGAGGCTGGCGCCCACCAGCGATCCGCAGAAGATCGTCAGCTCGCCTGCCTGCGGAAAATGCACGAGCAGCAGGTACCCGGCGAGGATCTTGTGGCCGACCACATACGCCAGCGCGGTGTACGCCGCCGCCGCGATGGCAAAGGTACTGATCGCCAGACCGTCGAGGCCATCCGTCAAGTTGACGGTGTTCGACACCGCGACGAGGACGACAATGGCGAACGCCACGTACGCCCAACCCAGGTCCGGGATGAAATTCTTGAAGAAGGGAAAGAGCAGCCGCGTGTTGTACAGGCTCTCGCGGGCCAGCACCATGAGCGCGAGACCGACGGCGAGGGCGACGCCCGCCTGCGCCATCAGCTTGTAGCGCGGCCAGAGCCCGTGATGCGAGCGCCGCACGACCTTGAGGTAGTCGTCCGCGAAGCCGATCGCGCCGAAGGCCACGGTCGACAGCACCGCAATCCAGATGTAGATGTTGTGGAGATCGGCCCAGGACAGCGTCGGCACGATGGCGGCGGTCAGGATCAACAGGCCTCCCATGGTGGGCGTGCCCGCTTTCGGCCGATGGGTCGCGGGGCCCTCGTGTCGAATCACCTGGCCGACTTGAAACTCTCGCAGCTTGCGAATCATCCATGGGCCGAGCACCAGGCTGACCACGAGCGCCATGATGCTGGCGGCCGCGGTGCGAAAAGTGATGTACTGCGTGACGTTCAGAACCGAGATCTGGGTGTGAAACGGATACAAGAGGTGATACAGCATCACCCCAGGTCGGCTTTCAGCCGCTCCACCACTCGATCGGTTCGAATGCCGCGCGAACCCTTGACCAGCACGATGTCCCCCGGCTTGACGAGCGCCGGCGCCAGCTCGGCCGCCTCCTCGCTCGTCGCACAGTGCACGAGCGCGTGCTCGGGCAGTCCGGCTGCGACGGCCGCCAGGCCAAGACGCCGCGCCGGTTCGCCTCCGATGGTCACGAGCGAGTCGACCCCGGCAGCGACGCGACCGGTGCGCTCGTGCAGCGCGTTGGCGTGCTCACCGAGCTCAAGCATTTCACCGAGGAAGGCGACCCGGCGGACTCCCTCCCGCGCGGCCAGCAACACATCCAGGCTTCCTTCAACGGCGCGCGGACTCGCGTTGTAGGAGTCGTCCAGGACGACCACGCCGCCGCGCAGGCGATGAATCTCGCCGCGGCGCGAGACGGGCGCGACCCGGGCAGCCCTCTCGACGATCGTTGGAAGCGGGATCTCGAACGACACGGCGACCGCAGTGGCTGCCAGCACATTGGCCAGGTTGCCGCGGCCCATCAACGGGATCTCAATCTCGGCAGACCCCACGGGCGTGGTCAGAAGCGCCGACATCCCGTCCAGGCCACGGTCACGAATCCCGGAGGCTCGTACGTCCGCCGAGGCGTCGAACCCGAAGGTCATCACACGGCCGACGAACCGCTTCGAGCGCGTCATCACCAGCGGATCATCCGCGTTGGCCACGAGCAGCATTGAACGAGAGGCGTTTTCGAGGATCTCTGCCTTTGCGTCGGCGATCTCCTCGATCGAGGCAAAGAACCCGGCGTGCGCCTCGGCCACGTTGGTCCACACCCGGACGTCCGGTTCCGCGATGCCCACCAGCGTCCGAATCTCGCCCGCATGGTTCATCCCGAACTCGATGACCGCGATCTCAGGACCCAATCGCAGGTCCAGCAGCGAGAGCGGGACGCCGATGTGGTTGTTCAGATTCCCTTTGTTCCGGAACACCCGGAAACGGGCGGCCAGAAACTCTGCGGCAATCTCCTTGGTCGTCGTCTTGCCGGCGCTGCCGGTGATGGCGACCACCCGCGCCCGCGATTGCCGGCGGACGGATCGCCCGAGTCGCTGCAGCGCGAGCGTGGTGTCGGCGACGCGGATAACGAGAGGCGCCCGCCACTCCGGCCCTGCCGACGGAGCAGCGGACGCCTCATGGACCACGACACCACAGGCACCCGCCTGCAGCGCCGTGGAAACGTAGTCGTGACCATCCAGGCGCTCGCCCCTCAGGGCGATGAACAGGTCGCCGGGCGCGAGCGTCCGCGTATCGATGGAGAAGCCGCTGACCAGCTCGGCGGCACGCGCGCCGTTGGTCAGAAGCTCGCCCTCCATCGCCGCGGCAACCTCACCCACGGCCAAAGCGCCTACATCAGCCACGATCACGACACCCTCGAGTTCGCCGCACGTCTGTCGAGCGCGTCACGCGCGACCGCGACGTCATCGAACGGCAGCACGCGATCGCCGATCTCCTGATAGCGCTCATGACCTTTCCCCGCGACGAGCACGACGTCACCCGGCTCGGCGAGGCTCACCGCTCGCTTGATCGCTTCCCGGCGATCGAGAATCGTGAGGGGCTCGACCCTCCGCACGGCCGCCCGGGCGTGGAGACGCTCCGCTTCGCTTGCGCGATCGAGCAGCGGCGTGATGCCACGCATCACCTCGTCGATGACGGCGCGCGGATCTTCCCCGCGCGGGTTGTCGGACGTGACCACCACGACGTCACTCAACTGGGCCGCCACGGCGCCCATCAGCGGCCGCTTCGTTCGATCGCGATTGCCGCCGCAGCCGAAGACCGTAATCAACCGCCGCGGCGCGAGGGGGCGGGCCGTCTCGAGCAGGTTCTTCAACGCGTCATCGGTATGGGCGTAGTCGACGACGACGGTCACGTCGTCCGACGGCCGCGACACGATCTGGAACCGGCCCGGCACGCCGGCAACGCTCGCCACACCCCGCTCGATCGCATCGAACGGCAACCCGAGGGCCACGCCCGTCGCGGCGGCCGCCAGGATGTTGTAGACATTGGGCCGCCCGACCAGCGGCGATCGAATGTGCAAAGTCCCGCGCGGCGTACGCGCTTCGAACGCAAGACCCCTGAGCGAGAAGCTCAGGGGCCCCGGCCGGACATCCGCGGAACGATCAATGGCGTACGTCACGGGACGCGCCAGCATCGGGACGAGGGACGCACCGTGGGGGTCATCGACGTTCACCGCCGCTATGGCCTCCGGCGGCAGCATCTCGAACAGCCGCCGCTTCGCCTGGAAGTACCGCACCATGTCGCCGTGAAAATCGAGATGGTCCCGGGTCAAGTTCGTGAAGATGGCGGCGGCAAATCGCACGTGATCCACGCGGCGGAGCGTCAACGCGTGCGACGACACCTCCATCACGCAGGCGCGGGAGCCACACTCCACCATCTCGCGGAGCATCTGCTGGACGTCCGGCGCTTCCGGCGTCGTCCGTGAGGCTTCGCGGTCTTCACCGCAGATGCGATAGGTCACGGTGCCCACCAGGCCGCACGGCATGCCGGCGGCTTCGAAGATCGCGCTCGTCAGATAGGCGGTCGTCGTCTTGCCGTTCGTGCCGGTGATGCCGACCAGGGTCAGCCTGTCGCTGGGGTCGCCGAAAAATCGCGCGGCGAGGCGCGCCAGCGCCAGCCGGCTGTCGGTCACTTCGATCCACGGGA
Source organism: Acidobacteriota bacterium (assembly GCA_016210935.1). Taxonomy (GTDB): domain Bacteria; phylum Acidobacteriota; class Vicinamibacteria; order Vicinamibacterales; family JACQTH01; genus JACQTH01. Next base: position 5,042 of record JACQTH010000545.1, read on the forward strand.
CTCCAACGTCCGGCGGCGGCGCCGATTCGGCGACGATCGCCAGGGCCCCTTTGGCGACGGCGGGCCGCGCGAAGGCCGTCCCGTTCGCGTGCTGACCTCGCAGCGCGACGAACACGCTGCCGGGCGTCGCCCGCCGCGAGTCGTAGACCACCGCCTTGACCGTTCGCGACGCGGCGGCGTCATCCACTGCGCCGGAGGTGGCTGTCAGCGGCGGATCGTCAGCGAGCGACGACACGAGTTCACCGAGCGTCATTGCGGTGGGGTCGGCGCGGGCGCGGCCGGAAGCCGCGCCAGCCGCAGTTGACAGGTCGCCACGTCCTCGAGCGGCGCACCCGCCGGCGGATCCTGCCCGACGACGAAGCCACTGCCCTGGAGCTGGGCCGAGAGTCCGAGCCGCGCCAGCGCTCGGAGGGCATCGCGTCCGCTCAATCCACGCAGGTCCGGCACCACATCCCGGC
>JACQTH010000555.1 GCA_016210935.1 Acidobacteriota bacterium
ACATACGAGTCCTTGCGGCTTCTGGCGGCAGCGCATCGTATGGACATTGACGATTACTTGGGCGCAGTCGCCGAAGAAGTGAGCGCTATCGGCGCTCGCCCTGAAGAGGGTCGTCGCCGAAGCCTGCCTGTCAGCAGGTGACCACCCAAATCTGACCAGCGACGAGAATCTCGGCGAAGCTTGGGTTCGCTCGGATCACGGTAGCCCATTCACCAGCAGCGGGCGGAACGAAACACGTGAGCGCAGTAGCGGTGCTCGTTGCGGGGGAGCGATTCGACACATTGGACAAGAGTGATGAAAAACACTCGCAGGCACGCGAATGCGTGGCTGATTCTGCGCAGGTTGCGATCTTGAGCGACTCGGGCAGCAGGCCGACAATGGCTGTTGCCATGAATCAGCCTCACTCCCGCCGTCTTCGCATCCTCGTTGGTACCCTGTTCGCGGTGCTGCCTGTCTTTTTCCTTCACATGTGGGCGTGGACCGAAGCCAAGGCGCTGCGGCGTCAACTTGCGGAGCTGCCGGCGTCAAGGCGCTTCGAAGCAAGTCCGTACCGTCAGGTAACGGGCCGCTTGCCACATGCGCTCGACGACCTCGTGCCTGGTTATCTGCAATCCTTGCCCGGAGATCCATTTACTGGCTCACCGTTACGGTTCCGTGTCGCAGATGATCAGTACGTCGTGTACAGCGTCGGCGAGAATCGGAGAGATGATGGCGGCAATCTCGTGACGCTGGGCGAACGTTACGATGCAGCCAGAAAAAAGGGCAACGACGTGGGGATTCGGGTCGTTGTTCGGCGATAGACGCGCGAAGGCGGAAGCCACGAAAAGTAGGGCCCCACGAAGAACGACACGAAACCACACTAAAAGCTTGGCCCCACGGCTGGACTTGCTCCCACGATACTATTAACGCGGTGACCTCAGAACCGGCTATCACCGCGTTCGCGCCGGCGACCGTGTCGAACGTCGCGTGCGGCTTCGATGTGCTCGGCTTCGCCGTCGCGAAACTGGGCGATCGCGTCACCGCGCGACGGATCCACGAGCCCGGTGTTCGGATCGCGCGAATCACCGGCGATGATGGGCGCCTGCCGCTCGATGCCGCGCGGAACACAGCCGGCGTCGCGGCCTCGGCGCTTCTGACCGCGCGCGGCATCAGTGCTGGTGTTGAAATCAGCCTCCACAAGGGCCTGCCGCTCGCCAGCGGGCTCGGAAGCAGCGCGGCCAGCGCCGTGGCCGCCGTGGTCGCGGTCAACGCCCTCTTCGATCTCCAGGCGCCGCCTGACGAGCTCCTGCACTGTGCGGTGGAGGGCGAGCGCGTGGCGTGCGGCGCCGCGCACGCCGACAACGCCGCTCCCTGTCTCTATGGCGGGTTCGTGCTCGTCCGCTCGACGCAGCCGATCGACGTCGTTCGATTGCCGGTGCCGAAGGATCTGGCGTGCGCGGTGCTCTCGCCTCGACTCGAAGTCGCGACCAGAGCCGCGCGCGCGGTGCTGGGCGACGCGGTCCCGCTGGCGGCCGCGGTGACGCAGTGGGCGAACGTCGGCGCGCTCGTGTCCGCGCTCTACACGGACGATTACCCCCTCATGGGTCGCGCGCTCCACGATGCCGTGGCCGAGCCGCGCCGCGCCGCGCTCGTGCCCGGCTTCCAGGCTGTCAAGCGCGCCGCGATCGAGGCCGGCGCCCTCGGCTGCAGCCTGTCGGGATCAGGGCCCGCGATGTTTGCGCTGTGTCGCGGCGCCGCCGAGGCCCGGCGCGTGGCCGGCGCGATGGTGTCGGCGCTCAAGGGCGCGACCACCGGCGAGTGCTCGGCGATCGTGACGGATCTGCCGGCGCCGGGCGCAAGAATTGTGGCAAGTGTCTGAGGTGAAGAGGTGACCCGGCTGAGCCGCCGCCTAGCGCGGGTGAGCCGTGTGTTTGGTTGCGGCTCAGCCGCGCTGTGATCTCTGTGCACTCTGTGGTGAATTCGTCTCCGAGGTAAATGCGTTTCGTCAGCACCTTCGGGCACGGGCCTGCCGTCACGTTTCGGCGCGCGCTCTTCGAGGGGCTCGCCCCGGACGGTGGCCTGTACGTCCCGGATCATCTCCCCAGGCTCTCGCAGGGTGTTCTCGATGATCTCTCTGCGAAATCGCTCGCCGCGATTGGAACAGAGGTCCTCCGCCTGTTCCTGGGCGACGAGATTGCAGAGCGCGATCTTCACGCGCTCGTCAGCGACGCCCTGAATTTTGCGATTCCGCTCGTCCCCGTGGAGAAGGCGCCGCAGGAGGTCATGGCGCTCGAGCTTTTTCATGGGCCCACGCTCGCCTTCAAGGATGTCGGCGCGCGGACCATGGCGCGGCTGATGCAACACTTTCACGATCGCGACGACACCATTACGGTGCTGGTGGCCACGTCAGGCGATACCGGCGGCGCCGTGGCGGACGCCTTCAGCGGTCTTTCGGGGTTCGAGGTCGTCGTCTTGTATCCCGACGCTCAGGTCAGCCCGATTCAAGAAGCCCAGTTCACCACGCTTGGCGGCAACATCCACGCCGTCGCCGTGCAGGGCTCGTTCGACGACTGCCAGCGGATGGTGAAACAGGCCTTTCTCGACGGGCAACTCCGCGCCGGCATCCATCTGACCTCGGCGAACTCGATCAACGTGGGCCGGCTTCTTCCCCAAATCGTGTACTACTTCCACGCGGTCGCCCAGCTTCCGCACCAGGATGAGCCCGTCGTGGTCTCGGTGCCGAGCGGCAATCTCGGGAATCTGACGGCAGGTCTGATGGCGCTGCGACTCGGAGCGCCAATCGAGGGATTCGTGGCCGCCACCAACGCCAACGATATTCTCCCGGAGTATCTGCGGACCGGCCGCTTCATCCCTCGCCCGTCGCGGCAGACGCTGTCGAGCGCCATGGACGTGGGCGATCCCAACAACTTCCAGCGGATCCAGACGATGTACGGGGCCGATGTCGAGGCGCTCCGGATCGATCTGAGCGGTGGAGGATACGATGATGTCGACGTGAAGAACACGATTCGTCAGGTGCATGACCGATCGAGGTACTTGATGGATCCGCACTCCGCCGTGGGCTATCTCGCGCTTCGCGCGGCGCTCGATCGGCGGGCCGCGCCGGCAACGGGGGTGTTCCTCGCCACGGCGCATCCGGCGAAGTTTGCGCCGATCGTCGAAGCGATCGTCGAAGAGCCCGTGCCCGTGCCTCAGCGGCTGCGCGAGCAGCTCGCGCGGCGGCCACGGGTCACAAAGCTGGCGCCCGATCTGGGCGCGTTACGGCACTTCCTGCTGTCGGGCCAGAATGCGGTCTGATATTGCCGTGGACCGCTCGGACCGGTAAACTTTCGGGTCTGTCCTCCTCGGCAGTCCCGGTCCGGAGCAGGTCGCAGTCGCGATGGGTCTTCTCGATCTCCTGAAATCGCAGCCAAAGTGGAAGCATCCCGACGCCGCGGTGCGGATCTCGGCGGTCGACGAGATCCCCGACGCCGACCAGGACGTGCTGTTCGCCATCGCACGGGAAGACGAAGACGCTCGCGTCCGTCGTGTGGCGTCGGATCGTCTCGTCGATCCGGCGGCGCTGGCGGAGATTGCGCGTGGCGATCGTGATGGCGAGGTGCGTGACCGGGCGCGCGATCGCTTGATCGAGATCGCCCGCGCGGAACAGGACGAGACGAGCGCGGCCGACGTCGTGGCGGCCATTCAGACGCTTTCCGACGTCCCGCTGCTGGCGCCGCTCGCCAAAGAGGCCCCGATCGAGCGCATCGCACGCGGCGCGTTTGACCGGCTGCGCGACCTGGCGGCCGACTCCAAAGTCTTTGCGGGTATTGCCCGTCAGTCTCCTCACGCCGCCATCCGGACCGACGCCCTGCTGCTCCTGCGCGACGAACGGGATGTCGCGTCCGTCGCGCTCCGAACCGAATACAAGGACACCGGGCTCGCGGCCATCGAACGTGTGGCCGACCGCGATCAGCTCGAGGCGGCGGCCGCCCGCGCCAAGAACAAAGTCGTCAGCCGCCGCGCCCGTGCGGTCCTGCGCGAACAGGACCAGCGCGCGCATCAGCAGGCGAAGTCGCAGGCGGCGGAAGCCGACGCGCGGCGCCAGCAGGCGCTCGGGCTGTGCCGCGCGGCCGAAACGCTGGGGAATCGGGCCTCGTCCGTGAGCGAATCGTCTGAGTGGACGCAGCTGAATGAGGAGCTTCGGGATCTCGAGGGCGACTGGCGGGCGCTCGAGGCGCTGCCCGAAGACGAGGCGCTCGCCGGCCGGTTTCAGGCGGCAGCCGATGCGATCCGGCACGCGATGGCGGACTTCGAGCGGCGCCGCGCGCTGGAGGAACAGCGCTCCGCCGAGCGCGCCCGGGCGCTCGCCGCCCGCCAGGCGCTCTACGAGCGTCTGCAGGCGCTGCCGGTTCCGGATGTCCCCACCGAAGCTGACCGCCTTCGCCCCGCCTCCGCGTCGAGCGCTTCGGCGGACGAGCAGGGCTTCCGCCTTCGCCCAGAGGGCTTCGGCGGACAAGGCGGCAGTCAAGGGGCTTCGGCCGACGAGGGCGCTGCCACCGGCGAGGAGCCCAACCTGGCGGCGGCGCTGGCGGCGCTGTCGGCGGCCTACGAGGCCCTGGGTCCGGCACGGGACCCGGAGGCCGCGGCGGTTACCGAGCGATTCCAGGCTGCGCGCGAGCGGTGGCTTCGCGAGCTCGAACGCCGGCGGACCGCACAGGCCGTCCGCCCGCAGCTCGAACAGATCCTGCAGGAGCTCGACCGTCTGGCCGCCG
>JACQTH010000556.1 GCA_016210935.1 Acidobacteriota bacterium
GGCGCGCCGGCTGCTGAGCCCGGAGCAGGAACGCTGGCTCTTTCAGCAGCTCGCCGACTCCCAGCGGAGCGGATCGCGCTGGCGTGTTCTGGGGCAGCAGATTCTGTTCGGCCAGACGTACCCCGCGGGGCAGCGCGGGCGCAACCTGGACACCTGGAACGGCTATCACGCCAGCCGGACGCGGGTCTTCGACTTCCTGCAGTCGCAAAGAATCGACAACCTGATTTTCCTGACGGGCGATATCCACAGCTCGTGGGGACTGAACCTCGCACCCGATCCCTGGCACGGCCGTTCGTACGATCCGGCGACCGGCCGAGGCTCCCTCGCGGTCGAGTTCGTCGGGCCAGCGGTGTCATCGCCAGCGTCCTTTGCCACGGAGGCCGGGAGAAAACGTGCCGCGGAGATTCGCGCGCTGTGTCCGCACCTGCGATACCTTGAAGGCGAGCACCGCGGGTATTTCGTGCTCGACGTGACCCCCCAGCGCGCGCAGGCCGACTGGTTTTTCGTGGACACCGTGACGGAGCGCACGACCCTTGAACGGCTGGGCAAGAGCCTGCTGACCGAAAGCGGCTCCGGACGATTGAGCGAGGCGCCGTCCCCGCCATCGATCGACGGTCCCCCGCTTGCGCGCTAACCCTGCTGATCCGCCGATCAACCGGATCGCGTGGGCCAAAATCAGGTCACGACAAAAGTCGCGAACATCAATAAGATCCTCCCGGTACTAGCGAAGCGGCGCTGGTCGGTTCGAGGCGACGCTTCGCTGGACGCGCTACTGGCGGGCCGCCGGGCGGACCGCCGCCAGCATTGGCTTCTATTGATCGTAAGGAGGGGGTCATGGTTCGAACGAGTCGTAGGGTCGGGGTGTGTCTCGCGCTAGCCGCCGTGATGATCTGTGCCGGCGCGGCGCGTGCCCAGGAAATCACGGGAACCGTCACCGGCACCGTGAAGGATGAAAGCGGCGCCGTCATCCCTGGTGCCACGGTCACGCTGAGGAATCTCGACACGAGCGACGTGAAGACGCTGGTGACCGACAGCAGCGGCGTCTACGTCTTTCCGCTGCTCCTGGTCGGTCATTACGAGGTGACCGTTGAGTTGCCCGGCTTCAGGAAATTCGTCCGCAGCGGCCTCGACGTGCACGCCAACGATCGCATTCGGGTCGACGCGACGCTGGTGGCCGGCGCCATCGAAGAGACGGTGACCGTCGTGGGCGCCTCGCCCGTCGTCCAGACCGAGTCGTCCGACGTCAGCACCCTGATCAACGCGACGCAGGTTGCGCACATGCCGCTCAACGGGCGCAACATCATCTCGCTCGTCCAGATGCAGCCGGGCGTCGCGTCGAATCTGCCCGGCACGCTGGGCGTGGGGCTGCAGAGCCTCCAGCTCGTCTACGTGAACGGCCAGCGCGCGAGCCAGAACAACTGGATGATCGACGGCGCCGACAACAACGACGCGGGATCCAATCTCGGCTTGATCAACTACGTGAACGTCGATACCGTCGCCGAAGTGAAGATCCTGCGGGCGAACTACAACGCGGAGTTCGGCCGCAGCGGCGGCGGCCAGATCAGCGTCGTCACCAAGTCCGGCTCCAACGCCGTCAACGGCTCGCTCTTCGAGTTCCTGCGCAACGACGCGTTCGACGCGCGCAACATCTTCAGCTTCATCGACTTCGATGGGGACGGTAAGGCCGATCCCGCGCCGCTCAGGTACAACAATTTCGGCGGCACGGTTGGCGGGCCGATTCAGCGGGACAGGCTCTTCTTCTTCTGGGGCGAAGAAGTGCGCCGCATGAAGATCGTGCGCGGGGGCGGTGTCGTCAACACGCGCGTGGCGACCGAGCGCCAGAGGGCTGGAGACTTCTCGGGATTGCCGGCCATCATCGATCCGACCACCGGTCAGCCGTTCCCGGGGAATCGCATTCCGGACAACCGGATCGATCCGCTGGCACGCGCCCTGCTGAACCGCTTCCCGCTGCCGAATGCCGACCCGGCGGCTTTGGGCGGAGGCCGCAACTTCTCGGCCGCCACCGGCCAGCGCCGCAACTTCCGCGAGGAGCTGGCGCGCGTCGACTACAAAGCGTCCTCCACTCACAGCGTCTATGGGCGGTACATCAACGACTCCATCCCCTCTGAAGAGCCGTTCGGCGAAATCTTCGGCGGGAACAACGCGGCGTTTCCGGGAATCTCCAACACGAAGACGAACAAGCCGGGACGGAATTTCGTCGGGACGTGGAACTGGATCGTGAGCCCGACGATGCTCAACGAGGTCTCCTACAACTACAGCCGAGGCGCGATTCTCAGCGAGATGACGGGCAACTTCAAGCGTGATGTGAACGTCCCGAAGGTGTTCAGCGGGACGCCCGGCGATCAGATCCTGCCCGGCATCGCGTTCGGATCGGGCAATTATGGCGGCTTCAACTTCTTCGGGCCGTACGACAACACGTTCGGATCGCACCGTGTGAAGGAGACGTTGACGAAATCGATGGGCCCGCACGCGCTGAAATTCGGCTTCCTCTATTCCTTCGAGTTCAAGAACGAGAACGCGGCCAGCGGCACCAACGGCTCATTCGTGTTCCCGGGCACCTCGTCTGCGGCCTTTACTTCGACGGGTGATGCGTTTGCCGATTTCCTGCTCGGCCGCGCGTCCTCCTACTCCGAGAACAACATCGACATCACGTCGCACCTCCGCTACGAGATGATCGAGGCGTTCGCGCAGGACGATTGGAAGCTGCGGCCGAACGTGACGATCAACGCCGGCGTGCGCTGGTCGGTCATCAGGCCGCCGTACGATACGGAGACCCTGCTGACGAACTTCGACCCGGCGTTCTTCAATTCGAGCCGTGCGTACCAGATCAGCGCCGCGAACGTGCGGGTGCCCGGTACCGGCGACCCGCTCAACGGCCTGGTGATCGCGGGACAGAACTCGCCGGAGGGCAAGCGCGTGGCGCCCACGCACTGGAACACCTTTGGTCCCCGCCTTGGCTTGGCCTGGGATCCGTTCGAGGACGGGAAAACATCGGTGCGCGCCGGTTACGGGATGTACTTCGACCGGACGCTCGTCGGCATCTTCCTGCAGAACGCGTTCGTCAATCCGCCGTTCGCCTTCTCGGCGGTCTTCAGCGCAGCCGGCGCGGCCGGGAACCCCACGCTCTCGAATCCGCGCGGCGGCGCGGAGCGGAACAACGAGGCCATCGTGCCGAATCTCATCGCCACGGCGCCCGATTTCAAGATCCCGACGACGCACCAGTTCAGCGCCGGCGTCCAGCGCGAGCTGCCCTGGAACTTCAGCCTGGATGTCGGCTACGTCGGGACGCGCGGCCGCAACTGGCTGCGGCCGTACGACCTCAACAAGACACCTCCCGGAACCACGTCTCCCACCAACGCGGCGCGGCCGTTCCGCGGCTTCGGCAACATCACGCTGCGCGATACCTCCGCGAAAACGGAGTACGACTCGCTCCAGCTCAGTGTGACCCGCCGGTTCATTCGGGGCCTGCAGGTCACGACCAACTACACGCTGTCGCGCGCCGAAGGCAATGCATCTTCCGACCGCAACGCTGGCGATCTCGCCCAGGATCCGCGCA
>JACQTH010000546.1 GCA_016210935.1 Acidobacteriota bacterium
CCTTAGAGAAGCGCGGCCGCGCGCTGGGCGGGGGACGGTTTCTGACCTTCCACAATGAGCTGACCGCACGCCGCGCGGATATCCCGCCCGCGGCTCTTGCGCACGGACACTGTCACGTGGTGATCAGCGAGGATCTGCGCGAACTGGTTCACGCGGGCGTCTGACGGCCGCCTGAAATCGATCGCCGGCGCTTCGTTCAGTGGAATCAGATTCACCTTCGCCCGAATGCCGTGCAGCAGTCGGACGAGCCGGCGCGCATCGTCGGGCGTGTCGTTGACGTCCTTCAACAGCACATACTCGAACGTGATGCGGTTTCGCCGCTTCAGCGGAAAGCGGCGGCAGACATCCAGCAGCTCGTTCAACTTGTACTTGCGATTGATCGGCACCAGCTTGTCGCGCATCTCGTCGGTGGTCGCGTGAAGCGAGATCGCCAGGTTGGGCATCAGCGGCTCGGTCGCCAGACGCTCGATCTTCGTTGAAGCGCCTACGGTCGACAGCGTGATGCGGCGCGGCGAGATTGCCAGCCCCTCAGGGTCGGCCAGGATCTGCAGCGCCTTCATCGTCTGATCGTAGTTGTGCAGCGGCTCGCCCATCCCCATCAGGACGATGTTGAAGCTCTTGTCGAGCAGGTCGAGCTCCTGCGCCATCAGGCGCACCTGCCCGACAATCTCTCCCGCGGTCAGATTTCGGACAAGGCCCATCTTGCCCGTCAGGCAAAACGCACACGCCATGGCGCATCCGACCTGGGTCGAGACACAGAAAGTCATGGCCGGCGTGTCCGGGATGAAGACCGACTCGATCTCGCGGCCGTCCGACAACCGCAGATGAAACTTCCGCGTCCCGTCAACCGACGCGTCGGTCCGGACGATGGCAGGTGTCGCGATGGTGAAGCTCTGCCGTAGTGTCGCGCGCAGCTCCTTCGACAGATTGGACATCTGGTTGAAATCGTTGACGCCGCGCTTGTAGACCCAGCGGGCGATCTGGCCGGCGCGATAGGCCTCGACCTCGAGCGCCTCGAGGGCGGACTGCAAATCCGTCCGGGTCAGTTCGGTGAGCTCACGCGTCATGTCAATCTTCAAATTGTAGCAACACGAAGAAAATCTTCCGGACGGCCCCACTTTTCGCCGAGTGGGAGCCCGTGCTATGATTCCACTACAGTCTCGTTCAGCTAACTCCAGCAGAGTCAATCACTTCTGAAAAACTGATGATCGTCCGCGATCGCCTCGGCAATGGCGCCAAGCTCCTCACCGAAGCGATGCCGCACGTCCGTTCTGTCAGCGTCGGCGTCTGGCTGACGCGCGGCTCGCGCGACGAGCCGGCCGAGCTCGGAGGCATCGCCCATTTCGTCGAGCACATGCTCTTCAAGGGCACGACCACGCGCAGTGCCGAAGACATCGCGCAGGAAATCGATTCCATCGGCGGGCAGGCGGACGCCTTCACCGCGAAGGAATACGCGAGCTATTACATCAAGGTGCTCGACGAGCACCTGCCGCTCGCGATCGATCTGCTCGCCGACATCGTGCTGCACCCGGCATTCTCGGAGGAGGACGTCCAGAAGGAGAAGAAAGTCGTCCTCGAAGAGATCAAGATGGTCGAGGACACGCCCGACGATCTGGTGCACGAGCTGTTCAACGAGCGCTTCTGGCCGGACCATCCCCTCGGGCGGCCGATTCTGGGCACGCCGGAAACGGTCGAAGCGTTGACCCAACACAGTCTCCGCGAGTATTTCGCTTCCGCTTATACGGCCGACAACGTCGTCATTGCGGCCGTCGGAAACATCGACCATCAACGCGTGAGCGATCTCGTCGAGCGGGCGTTCGCGGCGTTGCCGCGAACGGGGCGCCACGTCGCGACGCCACCGCCGGTTGCGATTCCCCACGTCCTGAACAGAACCAAAGAGCTGGAACAGAGTCACATCTGCCTGGGCGTCAGCGCGTATCCGCAGGATCACGATCGCCGGTACGCCACCCACGTGCTGAACACGATTCTCGGCGGATCGATGAGCTCGCGCCTCTTCCAGAACGTCCGCGAGCGCCGCGGTCTCGCCTACTCCGTCTTCAGCGGCGTGGGCGCATTTCGCGACACGGGCGCCGTCACCATCTACGCCGGCTGCGCGAACGACGCGGTCGACGAGGTCATTGGCGTCATCGTGGACGAGTTAAGAACGCTGAAAAACGCTCCCGTTCCGGCGGGCGAGCTGCGCCGGGCGAAGGATCATCTCAAGGGCAGCATCATGCTGAGCCTCGAGAGCACCTCGAGCCGGATGTCGAATCTCGCGCGACAGGAGATCTACTTCGATCGCCAGTACAGCCTTGACGAAACCCTGGCGGGATTCGAACAGGTGACCACTGAAGATATCCGGCACGTGGCGGAGGACCTGTTTACCACGGGCGCACTGGGTGGAACGGTTCTGGGCCCGTTGAACGGCTGGAACCTGACCAGGGAGCGGTTGTCGCTGTGATTTCGCGCTATACGCACCCCGAGATGGGGCGCATCTGGAGCGACCAGCACAAGTACGAGACGTGGCTCGCGGTCGAGATTGCCGCCGCAGAGGTGATGGCCGAGCGGGGCGTCATCCCTGCGGGGGCGGCGCGCGACATTCGTGAGAGAGGCGCGTTCGACGCGCGCCGGATCGACGAGATTGAATCCACGGTTCAGCACGACGTGATCGCGTTTACGACCGTCGTCGCCGAGCATGTCGGCCCGTCCGCCCGCTGGCTCCATTACGGGCTGACCTCGTCGGACGTGATCGACACGGCGCTCGCGCTGCAGATGCGCGAGGCCTGCGATCTGATTCTGGCGGATCTGGCGGCGCTCGCCGGGGCCATTCACGTGCGGGCGGAGGAGCATCGCCGCACGCCGGTGATCGGCCGGACGCACGGGGTCCATGCGGAGCCCACGACGTTTGGCCTGAAGCTCGCGCTCTGGTTCGCCGAGGTCGGCCGCGACATCGACCGGATCGAACGCGCGCGGCGGACGATTGCGGTGGGGAAGCTTTCCGGCGCCGTCGGGACCTTCGCGCATCTCGATCCGGCGATCGAGGAGGCGGTCTGCCGGCGTCTCGGCCTGGAGCCGGACCCGGTCTCGTCCCAGGTCGTGCAGCGCGATCGGCACGCCGAGCTTCTCGCGGCGCTGGCCATTGCCGCCGCGTCGCTCGAGAAATTCGCGCTCGAGATTCGCGGGCTGCAACAGACCGAGATCGGCGAAGTCGAGGAACCCTTCGGCCGCGGGCAGAAGGGCTCGTCCGCGATGCCGCACAAGCGGAATCCGATTGGCTGCGAGCAGATCACGGGCTTGGCCCGGCTGGTCCGCGCGAATGCCGCTGCTGCCTTCGAGAACGTCGCGCTCTGGCACGAACGGGACATTTCGCACTCATCCGTCGAGCGGGTGATCCTGCCCGACAGTTTCATCGTCCTCGACCACATGCTCCGGCGCTTCACGCGAATCGTCCGGGGGATGGTCGTCCACCCGGATCGGATGCTGGAGAACCTGCGCCGATCGCGGGGCGTCGTCTTTTCCGGCACCGTGCTGCTGGAGCTGGCGGCCAAAGGCCTTTCTCGCGAGCGCGCCTACGAGATCGTTCAGCGGAACGCGATGCGGTCCTTTGAGGAGCGCCTGGAGTTCAAGGACCTCCTGCTGCAGGATCCGCACCTGCGTGGGGTGCTCTCGGCGGACGAAATCGAGCGCGCGTTCGATTTGAAGCTTCAGCTTCGAAACGTGGATCGAGTCTTCGATCGTGTTTTTCAGGGAGTCCCCGTGTCATGAAAGCCAGAGTCTACGTGACCCTGAAACCGTCGGTCTTCGATCCGCAGGGCAAGACGATCACCGACGCGCTCCAGTCGATCGGATACGCGGGCGTCGAGGACGTGCGCCAGGGCAAGTACTTCGAGCTGGAGCTGGCGACCACGACACCGGAGGCGACGCGCAGCATGGCCGCAGACATCGCGGACAAGCTGCTGGCGAATCCGGTGATTGAGAGCTACAGGGTGGAAGTTGTCTGAATTGTGAGGGTTCAGCATGCGGTTCGGCATCGTCGTCTTCCCGGGCTCCAACTGCGACCACGACGCGTATCACGCCGCGAAGCACGTCCTCGGCCAGGAGGCGGAGCTCCTCTGGCACAAGGACCGTGATCTGAAGGGATCGGATTGCATCATTCTGCCGGGCGGGTTCGCTCACGGCGACTACCTGCGGACCGGAGCCATCGCGCGCTTCTCACCCATCATGCAGTCGGTGAAGGAGTTCGCCGCGGCGGGGGGCCCCGTGCTCGGCATCTGCAACGGGTTCCAGGTGCTGCTCGAGGCCGGCTTTCTTCCGGGCGCGATGCTGCGCAATCGCAGCGTCAGATTCCAGTGTGAGCACGTCTTCGTTCGCGTCGAGCAGACAGATACGCCCTTCACGCTGGCGTGCACGCGCGGTCAGGTGCTGAAAATCCCGATCGCCCATGGCGAAGGCAATTACTTTGCAGCGCCCGGCGTCATCGAGCAGCTGGAACGCGAGCGACGGGTCATCTTTCGGTACGTCAACGCGTCTGCCGAAGCGGTCGAGTCCGCGAACCCGAACGGGTCGATCGCGGCGATTGGCGGCATCTGCAATGAGGAGCGAAATGTCGTCGCCCTCATGCCCCATCCGGAGCGGGCGTGCGAGCTGGCGCTCGGCAGCTCGGACGGTCTCGTGATCTTCGAATCGGTGATTCAGGCCATCCGGTCCGGCCGGTGTGCCGCGACCCTTCGGCACGCTCAGGGTCGCCCCGAGCCGAGTCGAGGGGCGAGCCCGCCGGCGGCCGCGCTGGTCCAATAGCCGCGCTGATGGCCTTCGACGCCGCCGCGCTCGCACGACACGGCCTCACCCAAGAGGAATACGAGCGGATCGTGACCTTTCTGGGGCGCGATCCGAATCTCACCGAGCTCGGGATCTTTTCCGTGATGTGGTCGGAGCACTGCAGTTACAAGAGCTCGCGCCCGCATCTCAAGAAGCTGCCGACGGACGGCCCGCGCGTGCTTCAGGGGCCCGGCGAGAACGCCGGCGCCGTCGACATCGGGCACGGCCTCGCGGCGGTCTTCAAGATCGAATCTCACAATCACCCTTCGTTCATCGAGCCCTATCAGGGC
>JACQTH010000547.1 GCA_016210935.1 Acidobacteriota bacterium
CGACTGCTCACCTGATAATTCTCGGCAATTTCAGTCGATAGATCTCGTCATTCAGCTCCGTCAGCCGCACACCCAACAGCTTGGCGACGATGTCCTGCGCCGCCTTCAAGTCCGCTTCCGCCGCGGCCAATCGCTCGCGCTGGACGATGGTCGGCCCGGTCATCGTTCCCTGCTGAACCCCGGATCCGTCGAGCTCGTTGAACAGTGACGCCAGCCGCCCCCGAAGGCCGCCGCCCCCGCCGAATCCTTCTGCTCCGCCGCCTCCCTGCCCGCCACCACCGAGGCGCGCCTGCGCCGCCTGGAGTTCGTCGGCAAACGCTTGCGCGTTCTTGAGGACGGCCTGCGCGGCCGATTGCCGCTTCGCCTGCTCGAGAAACTCGATGATTTGCTCTCGAACCGTTGCGACCTCGCTCGCGGTCTTCTGCAGCTCGGCCCGCATCGCGTTCAGCCGGGACAAATGGTCGAACCGTGCTTGTCGATCGCCATCGCTCAGCGGCAGCAGCGGATCCGGAACGACCTCGAGCCTGGCCGTCGACGTGGCGGCGCCGGAGAGAAGCTCGATGGTGTAGGTGCCGGGCAGCACATGTGGCCCGCGCGCCCCCACGACGCCCACCGGCGCGTCGAGGCGCAGATCCCACACCGTACGGTTGAACCCCGCATCTCCCTTCTCCTTCATGGTCCGAACGACCTGTCCCTGCGCGTTCCGGACCACGAAGGTGATGTCGCCGGGCGTCCGGAGGTGGTAATGGAGAATCGCGCCGTTGGGCGGGTTGGGTCCGATGAACTGCCGCTGCGCGCCGTAGCTCTCGTTCTTCCAGAGTTGCAGCAGCATGGCCCGCCGCGGCGTGAAGAGGCGAGCGGGAGCGTTCAGCGTGTCGGCGGCCGCTTCGGTGAAGGGCGCGTCGTCGAGAATGAAGATCGAACGTCCGTGTGTGGCGACCACGAGATCGTTGTCTCTCGGATGAACGATCAGATCGTCGACCGGAAGGGTCGGAAGCTGGCGAAAGCGCGTCCAGTGCGCTCCGGCATCGAGCGAGACATACAAGCCCGTCTCGGTGCCCGCGAACAACGCCCGCGGGTTTTTCGGGTGTTCCTTGACGACGTTGATCCAGCCCAGCTTTGGGAGATTGCCGGCTATCGAACGCCATGTCCGACCGAAGTCGTGCGTGACAAACAGATACGGCGCAAAGTCGTCGTCTTGATGGCGATCGAACGAGACGTAGGCGGTGGCTTCGTCTTTGTTCGACGGCTCGACGCGGCTGACGCGGCCTCTGCCGGACAGACCGGGGAAGTCCGTGACGTTGCTCCAGGTCGCGCCGCCGTCGCGCGAGACATGCACCAGGCCGTCGTCGCTGCCGGCCCAGAGCACGCCCGCACGCATCGGGGATTCCGCCAGCGTCGTCAGCGTCCCCCACGCCGACACCCCGTCGTTTCTGGAAAGCGTCTCACGGGTCGGCATGACGCCCATGATGGCGAGCTTGTCGCGGTCTTCGTTGCGCGTGAGGTCCTGGCTCGCCGTCCACGACTCGCCGCCGTTGGTCGACTTGAAGACACGATTGCCGCCGAAATAGATCGTTTTGGGACTGTGACGCGATACCACGATCGGGCTGGTCCAGTTGAAGCGGTAGGGTGGTTCGCCCGGCCTGGCGTACGGTCGGATGTTCTTCCGGTCGCCGGTCCGCCGATGAAAGCGTGAGATATTGCCATCCTGCGACTCGCTGTAGATCACGTCGGGATCGTTCGGATCGACGCGTTGATACATGCCGTCGCCGAAGTTGATTTGGACCCAATCGTCGTTCGTGATGCCGATGAGGTGCCGCGTGGCGCTCGGCCCCGTCCACGAATGCGTGTCCTGCAGGCCGCCGTAGATGTTGTACGGCGTCTGCTGGTCGACATCGATCGAGTAGAACTGCGCGAGCGGGATGTTGTTGACCTTGTCCCACGAGATGCCCGCGTCATAGGAGAAATACAGGCCACCGTCGTTCCCGAGCATCAGATGCCTGGAATCGTCGGGATCGATCCAGAGCGCATGGTGGTCGCCGTGGACACCGATGTCGTAGGTCGGCGACATCGACGTGATGGGGCCGGGACGGCCGGTCTTCGGATCCGCGAAGGTTCGTCCGCCGTCGTTCGAGACGAACATCGATGATCCGAGCACGTATATCCGCCGTTCATTCGACGGGTCGACATAGATGTGGCTGTAGTACATCGGCCGCGGGTTCACGTCGCTCATCTTGGTCCACATCTCACCGCCGTCCTCCGACCTGAACGTGCCGCCCCGGGCGTTCTCGACGGTGGCGTACAGGATGCGTGGATTCCCCGGGTAGATCGCGAGGCCGATGCGGCCGGTGGGTCCCTCGGGCAGCCCATTCGCCAGCTTGCGCCAGGTTCTGCCGGCGTCGGTGGTCTTGTAGATGCCGCTCCCGGGCCCGCCGCCGTTGAATCCCCATGGCGCGCGACGTCTCTGATAGGCGGCCGCGTACAGGAC
>JACQTH010000552.1 GCA_016210935.1 Acidobacteriota bacterium
CCGCATAAGCTGCTGATCAACCCGTACGACCCTGAAAAGCACATCTGGATCGTCGACGACGACATGCACGAGATCAACATCTTCACGAACGACGGCAGGCTCGTGCGGACGATAGGCGAACGCGGCGTGCCCGGACGCGGCCCGAACAACTTCAACCGCCCGACCGACATCGCGTGGCTGCCCGACGGGACGTTCTTCGTCGCCGACGGCTACGCCGGGACCCGCGTCGCGAAGTTCGACAGGAACGGGAAGTTTCTAACGGACTGGGGCCGGCCGCCGGCCGATCCGAACAAGCCGGGGCCGTACGAATTCTGGTCGGTCCACAGCATCGGCATCAGCGGCGACCGTCGGATCTTCGTCGCGGATCGGGAACATCACCGAATGCAGGTCTTCGACGAAAACGGCAAGTTCCTGGAGATGTGGCCGACCGGTCATAACTCCGCAATTCTCGCTCACATCGTCACCGAGGACGATGACATCTGGGTGGCCGACTGGACGACGAACCGGCTGGTCAAGTACGACCTGAACGGCCGATACATCCTGGACATCGGAGGGCCCGGCCCGCAGCCCGGCCAGTTCGACGGCGTTCATCAGATCAGCGTCGATTCGGAACGCAATCTGTACCTCTCGGAAATCGCGAACAATCGCTCGCAGAAGTTCCGGCCGAAGCCGAACGCGGATCCGGCGAAGATCGTCGGCATGATGGTTGGAACGCGCCGCTAGGGACGTTCGCGGCGCGTGGCGCCGGTGTCTTCGTGGTGCCGGCGTCTTCGTGGCTTCCGCCTTTAGGCGGAAGATCGGCGGCTGTCCTTCTGGTCGCTGTGACGAAGAGAATGAAAGCCTTTCTGTCTCGTTGGGGGGCACTACGAGGAGAGACCCGAATGCTACGAGATTCCGGGCGCCGCTCGCTGATCTTTGTCACGCTCTGTGCCGGGCTCGCGTGGACGACCGTGACGGCGCTGGCGCAGCGCCGCTCGCCGAGCGTCCTGCACGGCGAGTGGCCCACCTACGGTGGGGATCTCGGCAACCACCGCTACTCGCCGCTGGACCAGATCTCCGCCGCGAACTTCAACACGCTCGAGATCGCGTGGCGGTTCAAGACCGACAGCCTCGGCACGCGGCCGGAATTCAAGCTTGAAGGGACACCGCTCATGGTCGGGGGCGTGCTGTACGCGACCGCCGGAACCCGTCGAGCGATCGTGGCCCTCGACGCCGCCACCGGAGAGCTGATGTGGGTGCACAGCCACCGCGAAGGCGCGCGCGGCACCGCCGCCCCGCGCCAATTGTCGGGCCGCGGCCTCGCGTACTGGAGCGACGGCTACGAGGAGCGGATCCTCTACGTGACGCCCGGTTATCGCCTCATCGCGCTCGACGCCAAGACGGGTATGCGCGTCCCCAGGTTCGGCGTCGATGGCATCGTCGACCTGAAGCGTGAGATCGATCAGCAGATCCTGCCCGATCTGACGACGGGTGAAATCGGACTCCAGTCGGCGCCGGTGGTGGCAGGAGACGTCGTCATCATCGGAGCCGCGTTCAGGGAGGGACACACGCCAAAGTCCTACCGGAACAACAAGGGATACGTCAGGGGGTTCGACGTCAGGACCGGCAAACGTCTCTGGATCTTTCACACCATCCCTCAGCCGGGCGAGTTGGGCCATGAGACGTGGCTGAGTGGATCGTGGGAGTACACCGGTAACACGGGCGTCTGGAATCAGGTCGCCGTCGATGAGGAGCTCGGGATTGTCTATCTACCCGTCGAGACTCCAACGGGCGATTTCTATGGAGGTCACCGGCCAGGCAACAACCTGTTCGCCGAAAGCCTTGTCGCTGTCGATCTCAAGACCGGAGAGCGCAAATGGCATTACCAGCTCGTGCACCATCCGATCTGGAACATGGATATCTCCGCGCCGCCGGTGCTCGCCGACATCACGGTCAACGGGAAGCCGATCAAGGCTGTCGCGCAGGCGGGCAAACAGGCCTGGCTCTACGTCTTCGATCGCATGACGGGCCGCCCTGTGTGGCCGATCGAAGAACGGCCGGTCCCGAAGGGAGATGTCCCCGGCGAGTGGTACTCGCCCACGCAGCCGTTTCCGACCAGACCGGCGCCCGTTGATCATCAGGGCGTGACCCCCGAGAACCTGATCGACTTCACGCCGGAACTTCGCGCCGAGGCTCTGAAGCTGCTCGCGCGGTACAAGCTCGGACCTATCTTCACACCGGCCGTTCTCAGTAAGGCCGAGGGCCCGCTCGCCGCGTTTCGATCGTCGGGAGGGACGAACTGGGCCGGCGGCGCGTACGACGCCGAAACCCACATCATCTATGTGCCCTCGTACACCTCGATGGTGCCAATGGGACTCGTCTCTCCGCCCAACCGGGAATTCTCGGATATGAACTACGTGCTCGGCATTGCCGGCCAGGCGGTGCAAGTCAGGATGGGCCCGGGCGAGAATGCGGGAGCCGACGCGACCCCGCCGCCTCGGGCCCCCGCCGGCGAAGGCGGCCTCTCTGGTCTCAACGTCCAGGGCCTTCCGTTCCTGAAGCCCCCGTACGGGCGGATTACGGCGATCAGTCTCGATACCGGCGACTTCGTGTGGCAGATTCCCCACGGCGAGACGCCGGACGTTGTCCGGAATCATCCTGCGCTCAAGGGACTGGCGATTCCTCGAACCGGTCAGGGCGGGGCCGGCAGTGTCGGCGTGCTGGTGACGAAGACGCTCGTCATCGCCGGCGAGCCGGGCTTTTCCACGACATCGACGGGCCAGCGCGGCGCGATGCTGCGCGCCTACGACAAGGCGACAGGCAACGAGGTCGGCGCCGTCTTCATGCCGGCGCCGCAGAGCGGCTCGCCGATGACCTACGCGGTGAACGGGAGACAGTACATCGTGGTCGCCATAAGCGGCGGTGCGTACTCCGGCGAGTACCTGGCCTTTCGTTTGCCCGGCCCGGTTTCGCCGACCCCTCCGTCCGGAGGAGCGCAGCAGGCGCGCGCGGGCCGGACGATCTCCATCTCTCCAGATCGCGAGTGTGTATCTGCGCGGCGTCCGGCTCGACCGGGCTGCTAGGTCGGGACGATCTCGATCGACGCCTCGAAGGCCGGGCCTGCCAGCGTCTTCACCCCGCGATCGAATGTGGCCAGCGTACCCTTGCGAGAGACCGCAAGCGCCAGCAGATAGGCGTCCGTGAGCTGTCGATACCCTTGGAGACGTCCTTCGACGCCCTTGACCGCTCGAGGCACATCAAGCATGTCGGCCCAGAATTGGTGCCGATCGTGGCCCAGGTTGGCGGCGAGAAGCGCGAGGGCATGCGGGGGCGACAACGCGTCGCGTGAAAAGGCAGGATTCGTGACGAGCCGAACGAAGCCGAGCTGCGTGAGAGGACAGGTCGCCCAGCCCGACTTCGACCGCCCCGCAAACCAGCGGTGCGACGCGTCGTGATGTTCGTGCGTCGGCCAGAGGAGAGCCGTGAGGAGGTTCAGGTCGAGCAGCGCCGTCCTCACGGCAGCTCCTCG
>JACQTH010000561.1 GCA_016210935.1 Acidobacteriota bacterium
TCGAGCTCAAGACAACCTTCGGTCCCGGCCTGGGACACGTCAGGGCTGATCCAGGACAGGTCGAGCAGATCGTCGTGAACCTCGCGATCAACGCTCGTGGAAGACGAGGACGCGGTGCGGGCGCTGGCGGGACACGCGCTGCGGACCTGCGGCTACACGGTGGTGGAGGCCGGTCACGGCTCGGACGCGGTCCGCCTGGTCGAGACGCACGAAGGGCCGATTCACTTGCTCGTGACCGACGTCGTCATGCCGAGCATGGGCGGCCGCGTACTCGCCGAGGCGGTCGCGAAGCTCAAGCCCGGCGTGAAGGTGCTGTTTCTTTCGGGATATACGGACGATGCGGTTGTTCGCCACGGGGTCCTGGCCGCGGAAATGGACTTCCTCCAGAAGCCGTTCACGCCCAGCTCGCTTGCCCAGAAAGCCCGCGAAGTCCTGGACCGAACGAAGGAAAGCGCATCTGAAGCCTCTCCCCCTCAACGCCCCAGCAACTCGCGTGCTATCGTGCAGGGCAATGCCGATCTATCGCGCGGCGTGGGTTCTACCGATTGTCGGCCCTCCCATTCGTGATGCCGGCGTGGGGATCGACCACGGGCGGATAGCGGCCATTCACACGGCGCCGTTTCCGCCGGCTGCCGATGTCATCGACCTCGGCGACGCCGCCATTCTTCCGGGCCTGGTCAATGCGCACACGCATCTGGAGCTGTCCTGGCTCCGCGGCCGCGTGCCTCCCCGCGCCCGCTTTGACGAGTGGGTGCGCGACGTGATGCGGGTGAGGCGCGAGGGAAACCCCGCGATCATCCAGCGTGCCATCACCGAGGCGATCGCCGAAGCATGCGCCTCCGGCACATCGCTCGTGGGGGACATCACCAACACGCTCGCGACCGTCACGCCGCTTCTCGCGTCAGACCTCGGCGGTGTCGTCTTCCGTGAGGTCATTGGGTTCCAGCGGGCCAAAGCGGAGGAGGTCGTGTCCCGTGCTGTCGCCCAGCTGCAAGGCATCGCCTGGACGAACGGTCTTCGGGGAGCGCTTTGCGCGCACGCTCCCTATTCGGTCTCGCCGGCGGCGTTCAGAACGATCGCGCAGCACGTGGAGGCGAACGGCGGCATCACAAGCGTTCACGTCGCGGAGTCACCCGAAGAAGTCGAGTTCGTCAAAACGGCGGGCGGCGCGCCGCGGGCGGTGCTCGAGGAGCTGCAGGTGTGGGACGCGACATGGCAAGCACCTGCCTGTGGCCCTGTCGAATACCTCGACCGCCTCGGGTACCTCGGTCGGCAGACTCTTGCCGTTCATTGCGTGCAGGCGACGTCAGACGATCTGGCGCTGCTGCGGGATCGAGGCGTCACCCTCGTGACGTGTCCGCGGAGCAATCGATGGACGGGCGCAGGCGACCCGCCTGTTGCAGCGTTCTTCAACTCCGGCGTTCGCATGGCGATCGGCACCGACAGTCTGGCCAGCGCGCCGGACTTGAACCTGTTCGCCGAACTCGCGGAAGCCAGGCGGCTGGCGCCGGACGCGCCCGCAGGGGCGCTTCTGCGTGCGGCCACCCTCAGCGGGGCCGAGGCTTTGGGATTTGCCGACGAGTACGGTTCCATCGAGATGGGGAAACGCGCGCGGCTGATTGCCGTGGAGGTGCCTCGATCCCCACAGGGTGTGGAAGAATATCTGTTGAGCGGCGTGACACCTGATCACGTGAAGTGGATTGGAGAAGAAGGGACGAGGGACGAGGGACGAGGGCCTAGGGATTGAGGCGTTTGGTGATCTGGTGATTTGGAGACGCGGTTCATTCATCAAGTGACCGATTGAGACGTCGCCAAATCACGAAATCCCGAAATACCTAGCCCTGGTCCCTGGCCCCTCGTCCCCCTTCGATCACATGCTTTCTCGCCTCCGCACCTACGCGTCGTTCGTCCGCTTCAGTCATTCCGTCTTCGCGCTGCCGTTCGCGCTCATCGGGGCGCTGCTGGCCGCCCGAGATCGACCCGTCGGCTGGGATCGGATGCTCTGGATCGTCGTCGCCATGCTCACCGCACGCAGCGCCGCGATGGGGTTCAACCGGCTGGTCGACGCGCGACTCGATGCCCTCAATCCGCGAACCGCCGGGCGCGAAATCCCGCGAGGCGAGATCTCGCCACGCGCGGCGCGCCTGTTCGTGGCGGTCTGCTCGGTGGTGTTCATCTACGCGGCGTACCGATTGGGGCCCGTGTGCTTCGTGCTCTCTCCCGTGGCGCTGGCGATCGTCTTCTGGTACTCGTGCGCCAAGCGCTATACGTCATACACACAGGCGTTTCTTGGCCTGGCCATGGCGGTCGCGCCCGTCGGGGGTTGGCTGGCGGCGGGTGGAGGCTGGGGCCCCGAGCCGTTTCTGCTCGGGCTGGCGATCGGGAGTTGGGTGGCGGGCTTCGACGTCCTGTACGCCTGCCAGGACCTGCCGTTCGATCGAGCGCACGGATTGCGGTCGATTCCGGAGAAGTTCGGCGTTCGGCACGCGCTGGCGATGTCGCGCGGGCTTCACGTCTTCACGATCGCCTCGCTGGCGGCTCTCTACTGGGTCGTGCCGCTCGGACGACTCTATCTGCCCGGCGTGGCGATCATCGCGGTGCTCCTCGCCTACGAACAATCGCTGGTCAGCGAGGACGACCTGTCGCAGGTGAAGCGCGCGTTTGATCTGAACGGCTATGTCGGCATCCTCTATCTGCTGATTACCGCCGCTTCGATTTACGTCCCGTAATGCTCATCACGCCCGCCGTCGACAAGGATCCGGCGCGGATTGCCGGCATGTTCGACGCGATCGCGCGGCGATATGACTTCCTCAACCATCTCCTCAGCCTGGGCCTCGACCGCTCGTGGCGGCGGCAGGCCATCCGATCGCTTCAGATCGCGGGACACGAAACGCTGCTGGATCTGTGCACGGGGACTGCCGACGTCCCCCTGGCGGCGACCCGCGTGCGGCGGGCGGTCGGGATCGATTTCTCTTTGGAGATGCTGCGGATCGGGCAGCGGAAGATAGACGCCGGGGTCCGGGGCAGAGCCCCGGTTTATTTGCTTCAAGGCGACGTCACGGCGATCCCCTGCGCCGACGCATCGATCGACCTGGTAACGATCGCCTTCGGCATTCGCAATGTGCAGGAGCCATCACGAACGCTGCGAGAAATGGCCCGTGTCTTGAAGCCCGATGGCCGACTGGCGATTCTGGAATTCGGCGAGCCGCGTCTTCCGCTGCTGCGCGGCGCGTATCTGTGGTACTTCAGATCCGTTCTCCCCCGAATCGGCGCGCTGGTCTCGCGCCATGAGAGTGCGTACTCGTATCTTCCCGCCTCGGTGGGAACATTCCCGACGCCGTCCGTCTTCGTGGATCACCTGCGCGCCGCCGGATTTGCGGAAGTAGAGGCCGACCCTCTGACGCTTGGTATCGTCTATCTGTATAGGGCGAGGAAGGCACTGGCGTGACGAGACCCCCACTCTCGGGATTCGGGGTTCGGGTTCGGGATTCGGTTGAAACCCGCCGCATTCCTGCGAATCCCGAACGCCAATCCCGAACCCCGGCGGCCGCCGACCCCTTAAGCGCGCTATAATCTGTAACCTACTGATGTACTTCGACTTCGAGGACGGCCATCCTGACATCTACCCGGTGGGACGCGCGATTTCGTGGCGCGAAGGCGTCCTTCTGTCGATCATGGCGCACCTGATTGCCCTGCTGGGTCTGATTCTGGTGCCGTTCATGCCGGACACCGAGGCAGCCGTCCGGGCGAGGGAGTTGGCGCTGCAGCAGCAGCGGCAACGCGAGGATTCTCAACGCTTCGTCTTCGTTCAACCACGCCTCGACATTCCGGCGCCGCAGCCGCGCCCCGACGTGGACGCCTCTGACCAGGATCGCGTGGCGCGGACGCCGCTCCAGATGCCGAACGCCCAAAACCCGCTTCCGTACGCGCGTGGAAACACCACCGAGCGTGTCGAAGCGCCGCCGACCAGCGCGGATCGATCGAAAGACCGTCGAGCCGAGGAAGCGGAGGCGAACGGGAACCGCGGGGCGGACATGGCGACGGCGGCGCCGGAACGGCCGGCCGTGCCGGAATCCTCGACGGGCGCCTTGCGCATGCCGAACACAGAAGGCCGGAGCGCCGAACCCGGCGGACTCGGACGAGCGCTCCGAAATCTCCAGCGGTACATCGATCAGGAATCGTTCGACAACCAGCAGGGCGGCGCCGCAGGCATGGGGCCGCTGCAGTTCGACACCAAGGGCGTCGAATTCGGTCCCTGGGTGCGACGGTTCGTCGCGCAAATCAAGAGGAACTGGTTCATCCCCTACGCCGCGATGTCACTGCGCGGCCACGTCGTCCTGACGTTTTACGTGCACAAGGACGGTACGCTGACCGATATCCAGGTGAGGGATCCGTCACCGATCGAAGCGTTCAACAACGCCGCGTACAACGCATTGGCCGCGTCGAATCCGACGCAGCCGCTGCCGCCCGAGTATCCATCCGACAAGGCGTTTTTCACGGTGACGTTCTATTACAACGAGACGCCGAGATGACGGGGTGTCGGGCCACGGACTACGGGCTTCCGCGTTTCGGAGTCCAGGCTTTGGCTCTTGCTCCGTAGCCCGAAGGCTGTAGCCCGGAGCCCGTCAGCCTCCTATGACTCGCGCCCAGCAAACCGGTCTACTCGTTCTCTTGGGCGTCGTGATCGCCTACACACTTCTTCGCGTCTACTGGTTCACTCCGTGAGGCCCTCGCGCCCCACGGTCGCGGCCATCCTGGGTCAGACCGCGACCGGGAAGAGCGCGCTCGCCCTGTGGCTGGCGCGGCGCTTCGACGGTGAGATCATCAACTGCGATTCGACGGCGGTCTACCGAGGTCTGGACATTGGGACCGACAAACCATCCCTAGCCGACCGGCAGGCCGTTCCGCACCATCTGATCGATATCGTCGACCCGTCAGATGACTACACCGCGGCGCGTTATGTCGCGGACGCTTCGGCCGCGATCCACGACATCCAGCGGCGCGGCAGGCTCCCGATTCTCGTGGGCGGCACCGGTCTGTACTACCGTGCGCTCACGCGCGGGCTGTTTCCCGGACCTGGCCGTGACGCGGCGCTGCGCCAGCGGCTCGAAGACGTTGCGCAGCGGCGGGGCAGGGAGTTCCTTCACCGAATGCTCGTGAGGATCGATCCGTTCGCGGCCAGGCGCATCCAGCCGCGCGATCTGAAACGAATGGTGCGGGCGCTCGAGGTGTATTTTCTTACCGGAACGCCCATGTCCGATCATTTCGCGCGGACGGTGTCGCCGCTCGCGGCCCAGCGGATCGTCACTTTCGGCCTGCGGCTTCCATCCGATCTCCTGAAGCCGAGATTGCGGCGGCGCGTGGACGAGCAGTTCGCGGCCGGCGTCGTCGATGAAGTGCGGCGAGCCCTCGCCTCGGGCGTCTCGCGAGAGGCCAAGGCGCTCGGCGGGCTCGTGTACCGGCAGATTCTGGACTATCTCGACGGCGCTCGTGACGAAGCAGCCACGCGAGAGTTGATCGTTCGCGAGAACCGGCGTTACGCCCGGCGGCAGTTGATCTGGTTCCGCAAAGAGCCTAATCTAGTGTGGGTTGACGGCGCAGGCGAATCGCCGGAGACGCAGTTGCTCGTCGAGTCGCTGCTGCGCGAACACCTGAGCGAGGCCGACAGAGAGCCTGTGTCCTGAGCCGGTTTTTCCACAGCGCATTTTGTTAGGATTAAGGTGATGCCCCAGAACCCAGACCGACCGCAGCCGGCGCAGCCGAACATCCAGGACGCGTTCCTGAACCATGCCCGGCGCGAACGCGTGGCCGTGAAGATTCATTTGATGGATGGGACCGACTACGAGGGCCGCATCAAGAATTTCGACCGCTTCGCCGTGATCGTGGAGCAGAACGGCATCGACCAGATGATTTTCAAGCACGCGATCGCGACCATCGCCACGCCGAAGCCGGTCGCCAACTATTTCCCGCATCAAGCAGGCCGCTGAAGAATCCGGCCTGAACGAAGAACGTCAAACGGAGAACGTAGAGAATGGCGTCAATAAAGTGCTTCGTTTTTCGTGCGGCGTTCTTCGTTCAGCCTGTGACTTTTTGAGCAGGCTGCTCCGCCGGCCCACAGCTCGTGAGGTTCCAGCGCGCGATCGTCATCGTTCTCGACAGCGTCGGGATTGGCGAGCTGCCGGATGCCGCCGCGTACGGTGACCGGGGCAGCAATACCGTCGGCAACCTCGCGCGACAGGTTCATCTCGAAATCCCGACGTTGCGACGACTTGGGTTGGGGCGGCTGGTCGATCTTCCGCCTAAAGGCGGAAGCCACGAAGAAGTTGGAAGCCACGAAGACCCGGCCCCGGAGGCCTGCTACGGCCGTATGGCCGAGGCGTCGCCGGGAAAAGATTCCGTCACCGGGCATTGGGAGCTGATGGGCCTGGTGCTGGATGGGGCATTCCCGGTGTTTCCCCACGGCTTTCCCGCGTCTGTGGTTCGGGAATTCGAGAGACGGATCGGCCGGCCGACGCTGGGCAACACGGTAGCGTCGGGGACACACATTATCGATGCGCTCGGCGAAGAACACATCCGGACCGGCGCACCGATTGTCTATACCTCAGCCGACAGCGTCTTCCAGATTGCGGCCCACGAGAATGTTGTGCCCCCGCCGGAGCTGTATCGGTTCTGCGAGGCGGCATTCGATATCGTCTGTCGCCGTCTCGGCGTTGGGCGTGTCATCGCGCGACCCTTTATCGGACAGCCGGGCACGTTCAAACGGACCGCGAATCGTCGCGACTTCGCGCTGACCCCGCCGGCGGATACGCTCCTCGACGTGCTGACCTCGCGGGGCTTCGACGTCGTCGCCATCGGCAAGATCGATGATCTGTTCGCCGGCCGAGGCATGACGCGAGCGATACATACCTCGAACGATGAAGAAGGGATGGACAGAATCGAAGAGACCATGGCCTCGACCAGCGGGGGACTGGTCTTCGCAAACCTGGTCGACTGCGATACGGTCTACGGCCATCGAAACGACGTGGCCGGCTATGCGGCCAACCTGGAGCGCTTCGATCGCCGGCTGGCGGGATTGATCCCCCGGCTCGACCCGCACGACCTGCTGTTCGTGACTGCCGATCATGGGAACGATCCGACGACATCCAGCACCGACCACTCTCGCGAATACGTGCCGCTCTTGGTGACCGGTCACGGGGTGCACAGGGGGCGCAACCTCGGAACACGGCGAACCTTCGCCGATCTGGGCCAGACGCTGGCCCAGATCTTCGGCGTGCCTCCTGTCGCGAACGGCGTGAGCTTTCTATCGGAAATCAGGGAAAAATAGAGTGCCTAGGGTGCCTGGAGTGCCTGAAGTGCGTAGGGTGCGAAGGCGTGTAAACGCGCGTCAGGCGCTTTAGGCACTCTAGGCACCTCAGGCACTCTGTTCACTGATTGTGCTCATCCGAGAAGAGCTCGAGCGGCGGGAATACCAAATCCTCGCGCCACAGGCGGCGAAGAGCGCGAACACGCGCGGGCGCCTGCGGCCGGAACCGGAAGACGACATCCGGCCCTCCTTTCAGCGCGATCGCGACCGCATCATTCACTCCAAGGCGTTCCGCCGTCTCAAACACAAGACCCAGGTCTTCTTCTCCCCGACAGGCGATCATTACCGGACGCGGCTCACTCACACGCTCGAGGTCGCGCAAATCGCGCGCACGATCGCCAAGGCGCTCCGGCTTCACGAAGAGCTGACCGAAGCGATCGCCCTCGGACACGATCTGGGCCACACGCCCTTCGGGCACGCCGGCGAGCGCGTTCTGAACGACTTGATTCCCGGCGGCTTCAATCACTACACCCAGAGCCTTCGCATTGTCGATGTCCTCGAGAACGACGGCCACGGGTTGAACCTCACGTGGGAAGTGCGGGATGGCATCGCCAAGCATTCGAAAGGCAAGACGGGGTCGCCGGTGCACGGCGATCCGGACCATCGCGCGCAGACGCTGGAAGGGCAGATCGCCAGAATCGCCGATCTCATCGCGTACGTGAATCACGACGTCGACGATGCCACACGAGCGGGCATTTTGAGGCCGGAGGACCTGCCCGCGGGACCGATCCAGGTGCTGGGGGCGACCACATCGGAGCGAATCGGACGCATGGTCAAAGCCGTCGTGCTGGACACGCTGGCCCAGAACCTGCGCTCGATCACGATGAGCCGGGAGATCCTGGACGCGACGCTGGAATTGCGGCGCTTTCTGTTCGCCGCCGTGTACGAGAACGAGGCCTCCACACTGGAATTCAAGAAGGCGTCCGGGATTCTGGGTGGATTATGGGAGAAGGTGCGCGAGCGGCCGGAAGCCTATGTCGACGAGCGCACCCTCGAGCACGACGGTCTCGACGTCGCGGTCTGTGACTTCATCGCGGGGATGACCGATCGCTATGCCGTCGCGCTGTTCGAGCGTCTGTATGTGCCGCGGCCCTGGACGATCGGATCGCCGGTGGAGGATCGATAGCCGACGAGAGTTCATCTACGATGGTTCCAACAATGGTTCGTCGACGATGGTTCGACAAGGGTTCGCCACGAGGGTTCGGGCCGTACGAACCTTCGTCAGCGAACCTTCGGGCGAACCTGCGTAACGAACCACCGTCTGAACCTCCGTCACGAACCCTCGCCGGTAGGTATAATGGAAGGTCGCCTGCAGCGCTTGAACCCCCGCAAGGTACTAACATGTCCCGGAACCCTTTCGCTCTCGACGTCAGCCGTATCCGCGAGAAGGACACTCGCGTCGGGCGGGTGTTCCAGCCAGGGCAGATCGCGCAAATCACGGCGGCCGGACCTGGGGGGACGGATACCGAACATTATCGCGTGGTGGCTCCCGTCGAGCTGGCCTTCGACCTGCACAAGGACCATCGCCGCTTCCGGCTCACAGGGACCGTCAGGACGGTTCTCGAAGTGACGTGTGGCAGATGCCTCGAGCCGTTCACGCGCGACGTGAACGAGGCGTTCGATCTGGTGTATCTCCCCCAGAGCGAGAACAGGGGAGAAGGCGAAGTCGAGATCGAGGGCCAGGAACTCACCACGGCGTTCTACCAGGACGACCTCATCGATCTGTGGCAGCTGATGCGGGAGCAGTTCTACCTGTCGCTGCCGATGAAGCTCCTGTGCTCGGAGGCCTGCCGCGGGCTGTGCCCCGAGTGCGGGACCAATCTGAACGTGCGGACCTGCGAGTGCCGGCACACGTGGGAAGATCCGCGTCTGGCGGGGCTCCGATCGTTGTTGCCTGCAGTAAAAGAGAAGAACCATGCCTAATCCGAAACGTCGTCATTCCAAAGCCCGGACCGCCAAACGCCGCACGCATGACGCGCTTGCGCCGCTGATGCTCGGCGAATGTCCGCACTGTCACGAGCCGAAGCGTTCGCATCAGGTGTGTCCGCATTGCGGGTACTATCGCGGCCGGCAAGTCCGCGCGGTCGAGGAGGAGTAGCTTTAAGGACTAGGGGTCAGGGTCAGGGGTCGGTAGGAGTTGCAGACCAACCGATCCCTGTTCCCCGACCCCCGTCCCCTTTCGCTATGCGGATCGCGGTCGACGCGATGGGCGGCGATCGGGCCCCCGGCGCCGTCGTGGATGGCGCGGTGATGGCCGCTCGATCGCTCGACATCGGCGTGCTGCTCGTGGGGCCGGAAGCCACGCTGGAGCGCGAGCTCGGCCGGCACACGGGGTTTGGCGCGCTCGACGTTTCGATTCTTGACGCGCCCGAGTACATCGAAATGGACGCGCCCCCGGCCGCCGGCCTGCGGCGAAAGCCGAACGCCTCCATCAAGATCGCGGCGCAGGCGGTGGCCCGGGGTGACGCGTCGGCGTTGTTCAGCGCCGGCAACACCGGTGCGACCGTCCTGGCGGCGCATGCCGCCTGCGGGATGGTCCACGGGGTCGATCGTCCCGCGCTCGCGACGACGATTCCGACCCGGGGCCGACCGGCCGTGCTGCTCGATGTCGGGGCGAATGTCGAGTGCCGCCCGCAGCACCTCGTTCAATTTGCCGTCATGGGCACCGTGTACGCGCGGCTCGCGCTGGCCATCGACGCTCCGCGCGTCGGTCTGCTGTCGATCGGCGAAGAAGAAACCAAAGGCAACGAGCTGACCCGCGAGGCGCACAAGCTTCTCAAGGCCACCAGCTTGAACTTCGTGGGGAATCTGGAAGCTCGCGACGTCTATAGTGGTGAGGCCGACGTGATCGTCTGCGATGGGTTCACGGGCAACGTGGTCCTGAAAATCAGCGAAGGCCTGGTCGAGTTGGTCGAGGGACTGCTCCGGGAGGAGCTCTCCACCACGTTCAGCACCCGGGTGGGCTATCTCCTGTCGCGGCGGTCGTTTCGCCGATTTCACAAGCGCGTCGACTACTCGGAGTACGGCGGTGCCCCGCTGCTGGGCGTCGGCGGCGTTTGCGTCGTGGGCCACGGGAGATCGTCCGCCAAGGCCGTTCGAAACGCGGTGGCCGCGGCCCACCGGTTCGCGGCGCAGAAGTTCGTCGGCCGGATTGAACAGGAACTGATCGCCTCCTCTGCGCCGCACTCTTGATAGCCTTCCTTTTTCCGGGACAAGGTTCGCAGAAAGTCGGCATGGGCCGGGCCCTCGCCGGCGCGTTTCCCATCTGCCGGGCGACGTTTGAGGAAGCGGATCGCGAGCTGGGCGAACCGCTCAGCCGGTTGTGTTTCGAAGGTCCGGACGATCAGCTGATGCTCACCGAGAATACGCAGCCCGCCATTCTGGCCGTCAGCATGGCCGCGTATCGCCTGGCGACGTCGAGCGGCGTGCGGCCCGGTTTCGTCGCCGGTCACAGCCTGGGCGAGTACTCGGCGAACGTCGCAGCCGGCACGGTCGCGTTTGGTGATGCGCTCCGGCTGGTCCGGCGTCGCGGTCAGTACATGCAGGAGGCCGTGCCAGTCGGCGAAGGCGCCATGGCGGCGATTCTGGGGCTGGATGCCGAAGCCGTGACGGCGGCGTGCGAGGAAGCGAGCGCCGAGCGTGGCGGGGAAGTGGTGAGCCCGGCGAACATCAACGCTCCCGGCCAGATCGTCGTTGCCGGAGCGCGTGAGGCCGTGCGGATCGCCGGCGAGCGCGCACGCGCGAAAGGCGCCAAGCGTGTCGTCCCGCTCCCGGTCAGCGCACCATTCCATTGCGCGCTGATGGAGCCGGCCGCACGGCGACTGGAGCCGGAGCTTCGAATGATCCAAGCCAGGGATCCGGTGGTGCCGGTCGTCGCCAACGTCGATGCGGACGTGAAGCGAGAGGGGCCGGCCTGCGTGGAGGCGCTGGTCCGGCAGGTGGCGGCGCCTGTCCAATGGGAGCGGGTCGTCCGGCGGCTTGCCACGGAAGGCGTTCGCGCATATGTTGAGGTGGGTCCGGGCACGGTCCTGACCGGCCTCGTTCGGAAGATTCACCGCGACGCTACGGTCCTCAATTTCGAGACCCCCGACCAGTTGGCGGCCGTCGAGGAGCTTTGGGGTCAGGTGTAACGAAGCTTCGCCTCAAACCGGCCAGTGAAGCACGCGAAGCTTCGTTACTAGTGACCCCCTCATTCAGATGTTCGATCTCAGCGGCCAGGTCGCGCTCGTCACCGGTGCGTCACGCGGGATAGGCCGCGCGATTGCCCTGGCGCTCGCCCGGCAGGGCGCGCTGGTGGGCGCGGCGGCGCGTGACGACCATGCGGCCGGCACGGTCTCCGAGATCGCGTCGGCAGGGGGCCGCGCCGAAGCGCTCAGCGTCGATGTGACGATGCCGGACAGCGTCGAGCGCGGTGTCCGGATGTTTCTGGACCGACAGGGCCGCATCGACGTGCTGGTGAGCAATGCCGGGATCGCTCGCGATCAGTTGCTGCTGCGGATGAAGCGCGAAGACTGGGACGCGGTCATCGCGACCAACCTGACGGCGACGTTCCTGTGCACGCAGGCCGTGCTGCGTCCGATGATCAAGCAGCGATCCGGGCGCATCATCTGCATCAGCTCCGTCGTGGGGCAGATGGGGAACGCCGGTCAGGCGAATTACGCCGCGTCGAAGGCCGGCCTGGTGGGATTTGCGAAGTCGATGGCGCGCGAGGTGGCCTCGCGGGGGATCACCGTGAACGTGGTGGCGCCGGGACTCATCGACACCGATCTGACGCGGGCCCTGGATGCCGCGACGCGCGACCAATGGGCGGCGCAGGTGCCGCTCGGCAGGCTGGGATCGACGGCCGACGTGGCGGCCGCCGTGTGCTTCCTCGCGTCGGAGGAAGCGGCGTATATTACGGGTCAGGTTCTGGCCGTCAATGGCGGGATGTACATGTAGGAGGTTCGATGGCCGTTGCAGACAAAGTGAAAAGCATCATCGTGGAGCAGCTCGGGGTCGACGAGGAGGAGGTCACGGCGGATGCGTCGTTCGTCGATGATCTCGGCGCCGACTCGCTCGACACCGTCGAGCTGGTCATGGCGTTCGAAGAGGAGTTCGGGATCGAGATTCCGGACGAGGACGCCGAAAAAATCACGCGCGTGAAGGAAGCGATCGAGTACATCGATTCGCACGCCAAGAGCAAGAAGTAGGGGTCGAGCGGGCTCGGCCCGAGGGGCCAGCGGGCTCGGCCCGAGCGCGCCGGGAAGCCACAGCGGGGACGTGGAGGTGTCTTGAAGAGGCGGGTCGTCGTTACGGGGATCGGGCTCGTGTCGCCCGTCGGGATTGGGACGCAAGCCAACTGGGAGGCGCTTTGCGCGGGCCGGAGCGGCATCGGACCGATCACGCGGTTCGACGCGTCGCAGTTCTCGGCTCGCATCGCGGGCGAGGTGAAGGGCTTCGACCCGCTGCGGTTCATCGAGAAGAAAGATGTCAAGAAGATGGACATCTTCATCCAGTTCGCGATTGCCGCGTCACAGTTCGCGGTCGACGATGCCTGCTTCACGGTGACGCCCGGGAACGCCGACCGGGTCGGGGTCTTCATCGCCTCGGGGATCGGCGGGTTCACGACGATCGAGCGCGAGCATCGCGCGCTCATCGAGGGTGGTCCGCGGCGCATCTCGCCGTTTTTCATTCCGGCCGCCATCATCAACCTGGCCGCAGGGCAGGTGTCGATCCGGTTCGGCGCCAAGGGCCCGAATTCCGCCACGTGCACCGCCTGTTCCGCCTCAGCCCATGCGATCGGGGACGCGTACGAGATCATCCGGCGCGACGATGCCGACGCGATGATTGCCGGCGGATCGGAAGCCGCGATCACGCCGATGGGTGTCGGCGGGTTCGCGGCGATGCGCGCCCTGTCGACGCGGAACGACGAGCCCGAGCGCGCCAGCCGGCCGTTTGATCGCGATCGCGACGGCTTCATCATGGGCGAGGGCTCGGGCGTCGTGCTCCTCGAGGAGCTCGAATCCGCGCGGCGCCGCGGCGTCAGGATCTACGCCGAGCTGGTGGGATACGGCATGTCCGCCGACGCCTACCACATCACCGCCCCGTCGGAAGACGGTGCGGGTGCGCTGCGGGTCATGCAGCGCACCCTCGAGAGCGCCGAGGTCGACCCGACGTCTGTCGATTACATCAACGCGCACGGGACGTCGACCCCCTTCAACGACAAGCTCGAGACGCTGGCGATCAAGCGCTGCTTCGGCCAGCACGCGCGCTCGCTGCACGTCTCGTCCACGAAGTCGATGACGGGACATCTGCTCGGCGCGGCCGGCGGGCTCGAAGCCGGCATCACGGCGCTCGCGGTGGCCCGGCAGCTGATGCCGCCCACGATCAATCTGGAGCACCCGGATCCGGAATGCGATCTCGATTACGTGCCTCATCGGGCGCGGCCCGCGACGATCCGCTACGCGTTGTCCAATTCCTTTGGCTTCGGCGGCACGAACGCGGCGCTGTTGTTGAAGAGGTATGAAGGGTAGCTGTCAGCTGATAGCTATGAAACTCGCTGTCTGCATCAAACAGGTTCCCACCCGCGAGTGGCAGCCCCGATTGAACGACACGAAGACCTGGATTCGGGAGCAGGACGCCAGCTTCGAGATGAACGAGCCGGATGCGTATGCGCTCGAGGAGAGCCTGCGCTTGAAGGAGCGCCACGGCGGCGAGGTCGTCGTCTGTTCTGCGGGTCCCGCGCGGGTCGCGCAGGTCGTCCGCGAGGCGCTGGCTCGGGGCGCCGATCGGGCGATCCACGTCGAATCCGACGCCCTGGCCGGCGCCGACGCCTTCGTCGTGGCGGACGCGCTCGCGTCAGCGATGCGCGACGAGCGGTTCGATCTGATCCTGACCGGATTGCAGTCGGACGATCAGGGCTTTGGGCAGACCGGGGTCGTCTTGGCTGAACGGCTTGGGCTTCCGCACGCGACAATCATCATGGATGTGCAGATCCAGGATGGCGGCCTGAGGGTGAAGCGCGAGCTCGAGGGCGGCTGGTTCCAGTGGATCGGCATGCCGCTTCCCGCGGTCCTGACGATCCAGAGCGGCATCAATCAATTGCGGTACGCGACGCTCAAGGGCATCATGGCCGCGAAGAAGAAGGAGATCCGCCGGGTGACGCCGGCGACCCCCGCGCCGGCGCGTCAGCGCATCGCGCGCCTGTACCTGCCGGAAAAGGGAAAGAACACCAGAGTGATTGGCGGCAGCGCCGGCGAAGCGGCCAAAGAGCTCGTCCGGCTGTTGCGG
Source organism: Acidobacteriota bacterium (assembly GCA_016210935.1). Classification (GTDB taxonomy): domain Bacteria; phylum Acidobacteriota; class Vicinamibacteria; order Vicinamibacterales; family JACQTH01; genus JACQTH01. The sequence continues at coordinate 14,633 of JACQTH010000561.1, forward strand.
GATGAAGCCAGGGTCATCCAGTGATCCTTGTCATCGCCGAACAACAGCGCGGAAAGCTGAATCGCGCGACGTGGGAAACGATCGCCACGGCGCAGCAAATGCCCGGCAGCCTCCCGATCACGGTGGCCATTGTTGGAGCCGAGCTCGGAAGCGTTTCAGGCGATCTGGCGCAGGCGGCGGTTGCCGGGATCGTGCTCATCGAAGATGCCGCGCTCGCGTCCTACACGCCTGACGGGGTCGTCCTGGCGCTCCATCAGCTCATCACCTCTCTGCGGCCGACGTATGTCCTGTTGCCGCATACGTATCAGACCCGCGATTTCGCCCCCAAGCTTGCGGCGCGTCTTGATCGCGCGCTCATTACCGATTGCGTGGCCATAAGGGTCGAGGCGGGACAGCCGGCGTTCGTGCGCCCGATGTTCCAGGGAAAGATGGTCGCCGACGTCCTGCCCGCAGGAGAGGCGCCGTATTTCGTGACGTGCCAGATTGGCGCGTTTCGCGCCGACGCCGCGGCGCGCGGCCAGGCGCCCGCGCCGATCCGGCGTGCCGACATCGCGATCGACGCGGGCGCGATTCGCCAGCGGCCGGAGGATCCATTTCAAGAAGCGAAACAGGCCGTCGACTTGTCCCAGGCCGAACGCATCGTCGCGGTGGGGCGTGGCATCAAGAGCCAGGAGAACCTGCAGCTCGTTCAGAGGCTGGCGTCCGCGCTCGGGGCTGAAGTCGCGGCGTCGCGTCCCATCTGCGATAACGGCTGGCTCCCGATGGAGCGGCAGATCGGCAGCTCGGGCCAGACCGTCGCGCCGAAGCTCTACCTGGCCCTCGGCATCTCTGGCGCGATTCAGCATCTCGTGGGGATGAAAGGATCGCGCACCATTGTCGCGGTGAACAAGGACGCCGACGCGCCGATCTTCGAAGTCGCCGATTACGGGATCGTCGGAGATCTGTTCGAGGTGGTCCCCGCCTTGATCGCCGAGCTCGAAAAGGGAACTGGTGCGTGAGACGCTGGAGGTCGATGTCCTGATTGTCGGCGCCGGGCCGGCGGGTCTGGCGGCGGCGCTTCGACTGAGCCAGCTTCACAGGCAACACGGCGACCCCCTTTCGATCGCGGTCCTGGAGAAGGGACGCGAGGCCGGCTCCCACATTCTTTCAGGCGCCGTGCTCGATCCGGGCAGCCTGCGCGAGCTCCTCCCCGACTACAAGGAGAAGGGGGCGCCGCTCGCGGCCGAGGTCCACATCGATCGCGTCTATTTCCTCACGCGCACCGGCGCGATTCGCTTCCCCATCACCCCGCCGCCGCTCCGCAATCACGGGCATTACGTGATCTCGCTGAGCCAGCTCGTCAAGTGGCTCGCGACCCTGGTGGAGGCCGAAGGCATCGATCTGTTCACCGGGTTCGCAGGGTCCGAGCTGCTGTTCGACGGCCAGAAGGTCATCGGCGTTCGCACCGGCGACCGTGGCATCGACAAACATCACCAGCAGAAGCCGACCTACGAGCCTGGGGTCGACATCCGTGCGAAAGTCACCATCCTGTCCGAGGGTGTCCGGGGCAGCCTGACAAAAAGCCTCGATCGACGGCTGTCGCTGAGCCGCGGCCGGCAACCGCAGGTCTATGCCATCGGGATCAAGGAGCTGTGGGAGGTTCAACCCGGCCGCGTCGAGCCGGGAACGGTGATCCACACGATGGGCTATCCGCTCCGCATGGAGGAATTCGGGGGCGCGTTCATGTACGCGATGCCCGACAACCGGCTGTCGATCGGCTTCGTGACCGGCCTCGATTACAAGGACCCGATGTTCGATCCGCATGTCGCCTTCCAGCGACTCAAGGAGCATCGGCTCGTACGATCGCTGCTCGACGGGGGCCAGATGGTGCGATACGGCGCCAAGGCCCTGCCTGAAGGCGGGTGGCATGCGATCCCGCGCTGTTATGCCGATGGCGTGCTGATCGCGGGCGATGCCGGAGGCTATCTGAACTCACTGCGTCTGAAGGGCATTCACCTGGCGATCCGAACAGGGATGCTGGCGGCTCAGACGGCGTTCGACGCGGTTCGCGCGGGGGACACGTCGGCGGAACGGCTGCAGGCGTTCGAGGCCGCCGTGCACGCGAGCGACATCCGGCGAGAGCTGTACCCGGTGCGAAACGTTCATCAGAGTTTCGCGCATGGGTTGCTGGCGGGGTTGATGTATTCCGGGCTGTCGCTCGTCACCGGCGGATGGTGGATCAAGGATCCGATGCCGTCGCACGCCGGTCACGATCGGCTGGAGAAGATTCCTGAGTATTACGGCTCCGCTCCCGTACCGCAGGCGCCAGCCGGGTCGGTCAAGGTTGACAGACGGCTCACCTTCGACAAGCTGACGAACGTCCACTACTCCGGTACGCGGCACGAGGAAGATCAGCCGGCGCATCTTCTCGTGCAGACGGACGTCTGCCACACGATTTGCTCGGTGGAGTATGGGAACCCCTGCCAGAGGTTCTGTCCCGCGAACGTCTACGAAATCGTCGATGATGGCAGGTCCAGAACGCTCCAGATCAACGCGTCGAACTGCGTCCATTGCAAGACGTGCGACATCATGGATCCCTATCAGGTCATCACCTGGGTGCCGCCCGAGGGCGGCGGCGGTCCGCAGTATGACGGGATGTGACTGGCTCCGGGCTTCAGGCTTCGGGCTCCGGGCCCGAATGTGGTGAGACTCGCGTGTGGAAGCTTGACAGCCCAAGCCAACCTAGCCCGCAGCCGGCTGTCGATTGGCGCTCTTCACGCCTGAAACGCTTCGAGGCCTGGGCGATTGCCGCGCTCGGCTACCCGCTGATAGCAGCGCTCGGCGCGACGCTTCGGTGGCGCGTCGAGGGGATGGAGCATCTCGACCGCATCATCGCGACCGGACGGCAGCCGGTGATGGCGTTCTGGCACGGCCGCATCCTGCCGGCTACGTACTACTTCAGACGCCGTGGCATCGTCGTGATGACGAGCGAGAACTTCGACGGCGAGTGGATCGCGCGAATCATCGAGCGCTTCGGGTATGGCGCGGCCCGAGGGTCCACCAGCCGGGGCGCGCAGCGCGCGATGTTGCAGATGAAGCGGGCGATGGAAGCGGGGAAGCCGACAGGGTTTACGGTTGATGGTCCGCGCGGGCCGCTGCGGTCCGTTCAACCGGGAGCGGTGTGGCTGGCGCGCGCAACCTCGAACCCGATCTTGCCGTTTCATATCGAGGCTGCGCGTTCCTGGAGCCTGCGCAGCTGGGACCGGACACAGATTCCCAAGCCGTTTACGACGCTGGCGCTGGCGATTGGTGAGCCAATCGGCGTGGTGCCGGAGGCGAGCGATGGCGAGCTCGAACGCCGCCGCCAGGAGCTCGAGGCCACACTTCACCGGCTCGAGGAGAAAGCGCTCAGCATGCTGCAGAATTCTCGTTAGTCTTCCGGCTGAAGCCGGAAGCCACGACTCTATGGCCATGTCTCTCGTTCTTCTTCACTCGCGGCGGTTCGCCGACCATCTGAATCCGCCCGGCCATCCTGAGAGGACTGAGCGGGCCGAAGTGATGGAGGTCGTGGCCGGCCGATTTCGCGAACGGGGTGGCACGGTGGTCGCGCCACGCGCCGCGACGTGCGAGGAACTGCTTCGGGTTCACGCGGACGGGTACGTCGAGCGGATCGCCGCGACGAGCGGGCAGGCGACCGCGCTGGATCCCGACACCTATACCTCGCCTGATTCGTATGAAGTAGCGATCGTTGCCGCTGGCGCCGCCGCGCAGGCTGTTGATCTCGTGATGGGACCCGACGCGCGTGCCACGCGAGCGTTTGCGCTGGGGCGACCTCCGGGGCATCACGCGGAACGGGGCCGCGCGATGGGCTTTTGCCTGTTCAACAACGTCGCCGTCGCTGCCGCGCATGCGCTCGCCCTCGGCGCGCAGCGCGTGGCGATCGTGGACTACGACGTTCATCACGGAAACGGCACGCAGTGGATCTTCTATGAAGATCCGCGCGTGCTGTATGTGTCGCTCCATCAGTTTCCCTTCTATCCCGGGACGGGCGACGCGACCGAGGTGGGACGCGGCGCGGGTCAGGGATTCACGGTAAACGCCCCGTTCGAAGCCGGCGGAACGGACGAGGATTGGTCCCAGGTCTTCAGCGAGGCCCTGCTTCCGATCCTTCGGCAGTTTGCGCCTGACCTGCTGCTGGTGTCGGCGGGCTTCGATGCCCACGATCTCGATCCGCTGGCGGGCATGCGGCTGACGGCACGCGGGTACGGAAAGCTGACGGCGGATCTTTGCAGTGTGGCCGATTCGGTCTGCCGCGGACGGATGGTCCTGACGACCGAGGGCGGCTATCACCTCCAGGCGCTGACAGCCTGCCTTGAATGCGCGATTGAAGCACTGGCAGAGGGATCGAACCTCGGGCCGGCCCCCAAGGCCTCGCCGCTTCGGGACACGCCCAGCCACGGCCGGACCCGGCGAGGGTCCGAAACGCTTCAGGCCGTCCTGGCCGCCCAGAATCGCTTCTGGCAGCTCTGAGCCAGAATTGAGAAGATAGATCCACGCATGGAATACAGGCCACAGTTGCTCGACCGCAAGTGGCAGGATCGCTGGACATCCAGCCGCGCGTTCGAGGTCGTCGTCGATCCCGCGAAGCCGAAATTCTATTGCCTCGAGATGTTCGCGTACCCCTCCGGGCACGCCCATGTCGGACACGTCCGCAACTACATCATCGGGGATGTGATCGCGCGCACGAACCGGATGCGCGGGTTCAACGTGCTCCATCCGTTTGGATGGGACGCATTTGGACTTCCCGCGGAAAACGCTGCGATCAAAGAGGGAATCCATCCCGAAACGTCGACCTTCGCGAACATCGCGCACATGAAGGGGCAGCTCCAGCGGCTCGGCATCAGCTACGCCTGGGAACGCGAGCTCGCCA
>JACQTH010000562.1 GCA_016210935.1 Acidobacteriota bacterium
ACCCCATACAGACCGTGCCGTGCAATGTGCCGGGCGACTGCGCCTGGAACCAACCCCTCGATCGGCTCGCCGGCGGCCAGCCGTCGCCGAATCTCGGAGGAGGACACGTCGGGCGTCTCGGCACGCAGCAGAAACACGCGCGTCTCCGGCTTTCTCCCCCGCGCTGCGGAACCGCTGCTCGAAGAGGTTCGGGGGCTCTTCACCACTACGAGCCTGCCGCGCAGTTCCGGAAACCGTGAGGCGAGCGCTTCGAGCGACAACGCCTCACCGCCGGGTCGGTCGACCACGACAAAGTGGCTCAGATCGAACAGGCCGGGATACTCCTTCCAGGTGGCAATTTCTGCGAACGCGTCGCGGCCCGCAATGAAAAACAGTTCAACAGGTGACAGCCCGCGCGCGTGCAGCTTCCGCAGCGTGGCCGACGTGTACGAGGGCCCCGCTGAATCCATCTCCAGATCGGAGGCGATGAACGCGGGGTGGTCGGCGACCGCGAGGGCGACCATGGCAAACCGGTGATAGGCCGACACGACCGGCTCGACCTGCCGGTGCGGCGGGACACGCGCCGGGATCAGCAGCACTTCCGATAATTCCAGAGCCTCGCGCGCGGCTTCGGCGGCCTTCAGGTGTCCGAGGTGAATCGGATCGAGAGTGCCGCCAAAGACGCCCACACGCCGCGCCGTCATTCGTGGGAAGTCACGAAGTGGGCCACTAAGCCTCGCGTCAGAGACAGAGGGGGCATTCAGCCTTCCGTGTGCGAAGCTTCGTGTCCTAACCCGGGCTCGCGCGGCGAAATGGCCAGATCCGCATCATGGGCCTCGCGAGCACGGCTCGCGGCCTCGAGCTCGGCCCAGATCGCCTCCAGCAGGTTCGGAACCCCTTCACCCGTGACCGCGGAAACCGGGAACATCCGAATCGAGAAATCGCGCAGCCGCCGCTCGAGCCGCTCGAGTGCGGCCGGATCCTCCAGGACGTCGATCTTGCTGGCGACGACGAGCTGGGGTTTCAGCAGGAGCGAAGGGTCGAACAGCGCCAGCTCCCGCCGAATCGTGTCGAAATCCGCGACCGGATCGCGCCCCGACGCCCCCGACATATCGATCACCTGCAGGAGAAGCTTTGTCCGCTCGACGTGCCGCAGGAACTTGTCGCCCAACCCGTGTCCTGCGTGCGCGCCTTCGATCAGGCCCGGAACGTCCGCCATCACGAAGCTTCGATCGCCGGACAGGCTCACGACGCCCAGATGAGGCGTCAGGGTGGTGAACGGGTAGTCCGCGATCTTGGGATGCGCCGAGGACACGCGCGAGATGAGCGTCGACTTGCCGGCATTCGGAAAGCCGACGAGGCCGACATCGGCAATCAATTTCAGGCGCAGCGCGAGCGTCCGCGACTCACCTTCCTCGCCGGGTTCGGCGCGGCGCGGCGCGCGGTTCGTTGGCGACGCGAAGCGGGCATTCCCGCGGCCCCCGCGACCGCCGTGCGCCACCAGGACGCGCTCACCCGCGTGCGTGAGATCGTCAATCAGCCGCAACCCGTCGGGAGCGTCGGCGGACGACGGGACGCGCTCATAGATGACGGTGCCGATCGGGACTTCGAGGAGCAGATCCTCGCCGTCGTGCCCGGTGCGATTGGATCCTTTCCCGTGGGTTCCGCGTTGCGCGTGAAACTCCGGATGGAAGCGGTAGTTGACGAGCGTGTTGAGGTGAGGGCTGGCGACGACATACACGGACCCGCCCGCGCCGCCGTCGCCGCCGTCAGGTCCGCCGCGCGGCACGAACTTCTCACGACGGAAGCTCATGCAACCGCGGCCGCCGTCTCCGGCGCGGACGCGGATGTCGACTTCGTCGACGAACATTTATAGTCGCGCGGGTCGCTATTCCTGCGGCAAGGGAGCGGCCGCCGTGACGATGGGATGGATGGAGATGCTCCGCCCGTGCGCGCCGTGATTCTCGAACTTCACGCGGCCGGCGATCTTCGCAAACAGCGTGTCATCCTTCCCGCGCCCCACGTTGAGCCCCGGCTTGAAGCGGCGGCCATGCTGCCGCACGAGGATGGACCCGCCGGTCACGATGTTTCCATCGTGCCGCTTGACACCAAGGCGCTGCGAATTGCTGTCGCGTCCGTTTCGTGAACTGCCCTGACCTTTTTTATGTGCCATAAAAACAAGCGCCCGCCGTTCCCCGCTTACGGCTGACAGCTGAGAGCTGAGAGCTGAAGCTCTTTACACGAGTATTTCCGTAATCCGCACGCGGACCATCGTCGAGCGGTGACCCCTGGTGCGCCGGAACCCTTTGCGGCGCTTCTTGCGAAAGACCCGTATCTTGGGACCACGGGCCGTGCCGTCGACCACACCCACCACCTTCGCGTTCGGTACGAATGGAGAGCCGGCGACGATCTCGCCGCCGTCGCGCTCGAGGAAGAGCACGCGGTCGATGCTGATCTGCTCCCCCGGCTGAGCCGTGAAGTTGTCGACCTCGACCACCACTCCGGGCGCGACCTTCACCTGACGCCCGCCGCTCTGGATGATTGCGTACACGCCCGGTCACTCCTGGTTTGAATGGCCGCAGACCCCAGCCCCGCGCCGCTCGTCGCGAACAAACCTTGATTGTACCACAACGATATGCGGCCTCCATCGTCCGGCAGTGGGTCACTTTGCGCCGCGGCGCGCGAGGCCACGCCGGAAAACGCGCGGGACGAGGCTATCGTCCTTTTTCGGTCCCCTACTTCAGCAGGATACGCGTGCCGCGAATCTTCTGGCTGCTGAGGGTGCTGAGGAAGCTCGGGATGAGCCGGTCCATCAGCTCGAAGTAAGACGATAAGGCAGGGGTGTTGTTCTGAGCGTTGTACAGAATGTCTTCGCGGAAGGTCTCCGAATACAGCAGCGTTCCGGTCCGGCCGTCGATGAAGACGAACTTCGGCTTGAGGAAGAATCCCTTCCGCTCCATGTAGGTGCGCGTTGGAATCACCCGTCGGCGGCCCAGCGGGTCATAGACTTCCTGCTCGCGCTGCACGTACGCGGAGCGCGACATCGGGCTGAAGAACACGGTGCCGGTGACAATCAGCGGATTCTGGTATTCCTCGCCCAGCTTTTTCCAGAACTCGACGTTCGCAAAGATATGCTCGTAGCCTTCGAGCTCCTTCTCGTCTTTGATCCTGACCGGTTCCTGGCGGCCGTTCGTGCCAGGGCTGCCGCTGTCCGTCGTGGCGGTGGAGGGGTCGGGCTCCGCCTGCCGCTGCTCCGCGGCGATCTCCGCCAGCGGCAGCACGTCCGCGTCGATGACCTTGAGGCTGGATTTCGTTCGGAGCTGACTGCGCAGGAGACGGACCGTTTCGAGGTTCGCGTCGACGTCTTCCGTGCCGCCGGTGATGAAGCCGACGATGAAGACGCGCTGGAATGGCGAGACGTCGAGCTTCGGGTGGATGGGTGTCTCGATCGGGATCTCGTAGAAACTCGTACACCCCGAGGCCAACACCGCAAACGCGACGCTACTGAGGAGTCGACTGGCGATTCGCACGGTCGTTGATTTCTTTGAAGAGCTCGTAGTTTTGCCGAATCATCGTGTTGCGCGGCTCGATCTCGAGCGCCTTCTCGTACGCGGCGCGCGCTTTATCGAAGAGTCCTTGCTGTTCGTACCCAATCGCGAGATTGTTGTACGCTGCGGCGTAGGCCGGGTCGATCTCGACCGCCTTTTCCCAGCGGTAGATCGCTTCCTTCCACAGGCCGCGCTGCGCAACGGCGATGCCGAATTCGACCTGCTCGCGGGCCTGGTCGCGGGGCGACGCCAGGACAGGCGTGGCCCCGGCAGCCAGGGCCAAGAGAGCGATGCCGGCAAGCACAACGCGAAGACGGCGTGTTGTCACGTTTCCGACCACTATACACCTTAACATCGAAAAGCCTGACGCCGCCGGAAAGCCCGCCCGACCCTTTACGGCCATCGTCTCAACGACTTCGCGCCGCAACGGCTCAAGCCCAGCAAAGCCCGTACCACGCGCCGGCCCACGTTTTTTGGCGTTAAAGGGGTTGCGTTCCGCCCTGCCGACTTCTATATTACTAACCAGAGGTCGGGTCGGCGTCCACAACAGTTGACGCCGGCACGACCTTTTTTGTTTAGTCCGACGTGCCAGGTCTAATCCCACCGGCTTTCAGCCGGTCAGCTTTCAGCTGGTCTGGTTCCGCCGGCGCTCACGATCGGCCGGCACGTCGGACTAGCAAACGCGCACTCTGGTGCGCGTCTATTGAACGACTACCGAGACCGGAGGCGCGGCTGCGACTTTCAGTCG
>JACQTH010000027.1 GCA_016210935.1 Acidobacteriota bacterium
AGCGAGCCGCCCGCCTACGCGCGTTGCGCTTCGGCGAGGTCTCGCCGTAGCCTTGGCGAAGGCGGATGGGAGGCGCTGGGGGTGGGGCCCCAGCGCACATCAAATAAAGAGGTTTGCCATGAAATCCGTCGCTCGAGTCGTGGTAGTCGCGCTGTTCGTGACGGCGATGGCCGGCGCACAAACCACAAGCGTCACCACGCCAAAGGAGGAGTTCGGGTTCAATTTTGGCGATGACTATCAGCTCGCCAGCTACAAACAGCTAATGGCCTACTGGCACAAGCTCGCCAACGAGTCGAACCGGATCGTCGTCCGCGAGATCGGGAAGACCTCCGAGGGCCGGCCGCATCTGATGGCGATCGTGACCTCGCCGGACAATCACCGGAACCTGGCGCGCTACAACGAGATCTCCCGGCGGCTGGCGCTGGCGGAGGGTCTCAGCGACGAACAGGCCCGCGCCCTGGCAAAGGAAGGCAAAGCCGTCGTCTGGATCGACGGCGGTCTGCATGCCAGTGAAGTGCTCGGCGCACAGCAGCTGGGCGAAATGGTCTACCAGATGGTCACGCGCACCGATGAAGAGACCATGAGGATGCTGAACGACATCATCATCCTGTTCGTCCACGCGAATCCGGACGGGAACGATCTGGTCGCCGACTGGTACATGCGCAATCCCATTCCGGAGAAGCGCAGCTCGGCGGGACTTCCGCGCCTGTATCACTACTACATCGGACACGACAACAACCGCGACTTCTTCGCCTCGACCCAGCGCGAGACGGAAAACATCAATCGGGTGCTCTACCACGAGTGGTTCCCGCAACTGCTCTACAACCATCATCAGAGTGGCCCGGCCGGGACGATTCTGTGGTCGCCTCCGTTCCGCGATCCGTTCAACTACAACCAGGATCCGATGCTGGTCCTGGGACTCCAGGCGGTGGGGATCGCGCTGCATTCACGGCTCGCGGCGGAGGGCAAACCGGGCGCCACCATGAGATCAGGTGGGGCGTACGACGGCTGGTGGAACGGCGGCATCCGGAACACCGCCACCTTTCACAACATCATCGCGATCCTGACGGAGATGATCGGGAACCCCACACCGATGCAGGTTCCACTCGTGCTGGAGCGCCAGCTCCCGACGAGCGATCTCACCTACCCTGCCCCGCCGGGGACATGGCACTTCAGACAGTCGATCGAATACTCGATGACGACCAACCGGGCGATCCTCGACTATGCGTCGCGCAATCGCGAGACGCTGCTCTTCAACATCTATCGGATGGGCAAGAACTCGATCGAACGCGGAAGCCGCGATCACTGGACGCCCCGCCCGCATCGCCTCGCCGAGGCCGCTGCGAAGCTCGGCGCCGGCGCCGCTCAAGCAGGAGGCGGCCGGGGTGCGGCGAATCCGGCGCGAGATGCCGCGATCTGGGCGGAGCTGCGGAAGCCGGAGTGGCGGGATCCGCGGGCGTTCATCATTCCCGCGGATCAGGCGGACTTTCCGACCGCAACGAAGTTCGTCAACGCACTGCGCGAGACCGGCATCATGGTTCAGCGCGCCACCCGCGAGTTCCAGGTCCAGGGCAAGACCTACCCGGCCGGCTCGTTCCTCGTCTCCGCCGCGCAGGCGTTCCGGCCGCATGTGATCGACATGTTCGAGCCTCAGGATCATCCGGACAACATCCCCTATCCCGGCGCTCCGCCCACACCGCCCTACGATTACGCCGGCTGGACGTTCGCGTTTCAAATGGGCGTCGAGTTCGACCGCGTGTTCGAGCACGTCACCGGGCCGTTCGAGACCGTTACCGAGTGGAACCTGAAGATGCCGCCAGGCAAGGTGACGAGCGCACCGAAGGCTGCCGGCTATCTGGCCAGCCATCAGATCCTCAACTCGTTCGTCGCGCTCAACCGCTTGCTGGGATCGAACGAGGAGGTGTACTGGCTGCAGCAGCCGTTAACCGCGGACGGCCGCAGCTATCCGGCTGGCACCTGGTACATCCCCGCGAAGGCGTCGATCGTCCCCGCGCTTCAGAAAGCCGCCTCCGACCTCGGCGTGAGCTTCGACGCGGTGCTGGATCGCGTGCCGGCGACGGCACTGAAGCTGAAGCGACCGCGCGTGGGGTTGTGGGATCAGTACGGCGGGTCGATGGACGCCGGCTGGGCGCGCTGGATCCTCGAGCAGTTCGAGTTTCCGTTCGAGCGCGCGTTTCCGCAGGTGCTCGACGCGGGCAACCTGAACGCGCGGTTCGACGTGTTGCTCTTCGTCGAAGGGGGGATTCCAGGCGCCGGCGGGGAGGGCGGTGGACGCGGCGGGGCCGCGCAGCCGGCGGCAGCCGACATCCCGGAGGAATATCGGAGCCATCTCGGCCGCGTCACGCCTGAAAAGACCCTGCCCCAGATCAGACAGTTCGTGGAGAACGGCGGCGCGGTGGTGGCCATTGGCGACTCGGCAACGAACCTGGCTGCCTACCTCCAGCTGCCGGTGCAGAACCATCTGGTCGAAAACGGCGCGGCGCTGCCGCGGACGAAGTATTACGTCCCGGCGTCGGTCCTCTCCGCGCGTTTCGACGTGACGCATCCGCTGGCGCACGGCATGAAAGAGCGGACGGACGTCTTCTTCGACAACAGCCCGGTCTACACGCTCGGGCCTGACGCCGCTTCGAAGAACGTCAAAGCGGTCGCATGGTTCGATTCCGCGGCCCCGCTTCGCAGCGGATGGGCGTGGGGGCAGCGTTATCTCGAAGGCGGCGTCGCGGTCGTCGAGGCGCGTGTCGGCAAAGGACGGGTGTTCCTCCTGGGGCCGGAGGTGCTGAAGCGCGCGCAGCCCCACGGCACGTTCAAGTTCGTCTTCAACGGGATTTATTACGGTGCCGCGGCCGGCGGTGCCGCTGCCCCAACCCCATCGTCCGGCGGGCGGCGATAGGGCGGAGATCGTGCGCATCGTTTCGCTTCTGCCGAGCGCGACGGAAATCATCTGCATCCTCGGCCTCGAGGATCAGCTGGTCGGCGTCACGCACGAGTGTGACTACCCGGAACCCGTCCGGCGGCTGCCGAAAGTCACCAGTACCCTGATTCCAACTGAGGCGTCGAGCGCCGACATCGATCGGCTGGTCCGCGAGCGGCTGCAGAAGCAGCGCGCGCTGTACACGCTGGACATGCCGGTCCTCGAAGAACTGCAGCCGGATCTGATCGTGACGCAGGCACTCTGCGACGTCTGCGCCGTGGCTGAAGAAGAAGTGCGAGCCGCCGCGTGCTCGCTGCCCGCAGCGCCCCGCGTGATCAACCTCGA
>JACQTH010000563.1 GCA_016210935.1 Acidobacteriota bacterium
CGAGCGTGTGCCTCGCGGCACTCCTCGCCTGTGTTTCGGTGGCGGCGCAGCAGACCCTCGATCGCACGAAGGTGCCCCCCCCAGGCAAACCTCCGGTGCTGCGTGTGCCGGCGTGGACCAAGGCGAAGCTGGCGAACGGCACCGAGCTCGTCGTCTCCGAGAAGCACGACCTGCCGCTCGTCTCGTTTTCCATCACGTTCATTGGCGGCGCGAACCAGTTCGAGCCGCCGGACCGCACCGGCATGGCCGGTCTCGTGGCCGCGATGCTGAACGAAGGCACGAAGACGCGCGACGGCGACGCGCTGTCCAACGCGCTGCAGCTCCTTGGCACCTCGGTCAACGCTTCCATCGGCGGCGAGAGCGGATCGATTGGCTTTCTCTCGACCACGGGGAAGTTCGCTCAGACCCTCGACATCCTGGCCGACATGCTCGTGAACTCCACGTTCCCCGAGGCCGGTCTCGAACGGTTGCGCGCGCAGCGGCTCGTCCAGCTCAGTCAGGCGAGAGATCGGACCGATTACCTCGCCAGTGTGGTGTTTCCGCGCGTTCTCTACGGCACGTCGCACCCGTACGGCCGATCGACGACGGAACAGTCGATCAAGGCGGTCACGCGCGATGAGGTGGTCGCGTTTCACAAGGCATACTTCCAACCCGGACGCGCGATTATCACCGTTGTCGGCGACGTGACGGCCGCGAGCGCGAAGCCGCTCGTCGAGCGTGCGCTGGCGGCCTGGCCGGCGGGCGGCGATCGGCCGGCATTTGGGTATCCCGCCGTGCCCGAGCGGCGGCCCACGACGATCTATCTCGTCGACAAGCCGGGCGCGGCGCAGTCGACCTTCGCGTTGGGCAACCCGGGACCGCCTCGCCGGAACCCCGACTACTTCGCGCTGCAGGTGATGAACCGTATCCTCGGCGGCCAGTTTCAGTCGCGGCTGAACGCGAACATCCGCGAGGAGAAGGGATACAGTTACGGGGTCGGATCCGGATTCTCGTACGGCAAGGGGCCCGGGCCGTTCCGGGCCGGCGGCGACATCGTGACCGCCAAAAGTGATGCCGGCCTCCAGGAATTCATGAAGGAGCTCCGGGGCATCGGCGGCAGCCGGCCGGTGACCGACGAGGAGTTGAAGGTCGCCAAGGAGGGGATGATCCAGGGGCTGCCGGAGCTGTTCGAGTCGGTCAGCGCGATCAACCGCTCGATTACAGCCTTGCTGGTCGAAGGCCTGCCCGAGGATTATTACCAGCAGGTTGCCAGGAATGTCTCGGCCGTGACCAAAGAGGATGTGGTGCGGGTGGCGAAGCAGTACATCGATCTCGACCACCTGGCGATCGTCATTGTCGGCGACCGCGCGACGATCGAGGCGCCGCTCAAGGCGACCAAGATCGCGCCCATCACGGTGCTGGATATTGACGGAAATCCGAAGTAGGGAGAGAGGAGCTAGGAGCTAGGAGTAGGAAGCTGCGTCGCGAAGCGACGCGGCAAGCCCGAAGGCCGGGGTCCACAACGCGGCAGCCGCGTTGGGGTGGCAACGGCGTCGCGCGAAGCGCGTTTAAGCGCGGGGGTGGGGCCCCACGCGCTTAAATAAGTTGGGAGGCTGGAATGCACAAGAATCTGTCGAAACTGTTTCTCGTGGCGGTGGCGTTGGCAATGGGGGCCGTCATGCTCGCCGCGCAGACACCGCAGCAGCCGACCGTTGCGCGCGGCGGCGGGCGAGGCCAACGCGAAGCCGACCCGCGCTCGGCCGGCGGCGGAGACTGCCGCGACAACCTCTACAACTGCGTCGACACGCCGAACCCGTTGCCCGCGGTGACCACGGTCTGGCTCGAAGAGATGACCTGGATGGACGTGCGCGACGCGATGAAGGCCGGAAAGACGACGGTGATCATCCCGACCGGCGGCATCGAGCCGAACGGGCCGTGGCTCGCGCTGGGGAAACACAATTACGTGCTGCGGGCCAACTGCGACGCCACGGCGCGGAAGCTGGGGAACGCTCTCTGTGCGCCGATCATCCCGCTGGTTCCGGAGGGCGACATCGAACCGAAGAGCGGCCACATGAGGACCGTCGGGACGCTCAGCATGCGCGAGGAGACCTTTCAGGCGATGCTGACCGACGTGGTGTCGAGTCTGAAGGCGCACGGCTTCCAGAACATCGCGATGATCGGCGACAGTGGGGGCAATCAGCGGGGACAGCAGGCGGTCGCGGAGAAATTGAACGCGCAGTGGGGCGGAAGCCCTGTCGTGGCGCACATCCCCGAGTACTACGATTATCAGAGCGTCAGCCGGATGCTGAGGGAAATCGGCGTGATGAAGGAGGGAGACCCGGCGGACAGGCTTCATGACGATCCGGCGATCTCGATGAACATGTTCATCACGGATCCGAGTTCGATCCGCTGGTCGGAACGGGTC
>JACQTH010000564.1 GCA_016210935.1 Acidobacteriota bacterium
GACCGCCTCGTCGACATAATGACGGTCTGAGGCAATCAACCGGCAATAGTGCACGCCGGTCACGAGGCCCAGCATGTCCGCGAAATCAGCGAAGCGGACTCCCGTCCACGTCACGATCCCGCGAGGATTCGGGGCGCCGCACTGCATGAGAAACGTATGGGTTACGCGCGGCAGGCGCTCCAGATCCGAGAAGTGCATCGTGCCGCCGAGCTTCCCGAGCCCGCGCGTGTCCACTTTGATCGCCAGCTTCCCGTAATCGAACTCGATCTCGGGCGCCTGGCGGTTCGGCGTGCGCCACATCAGCGGATCGGTAATGGCTCCCGCTTCGCTCGGCGCATGTTCGGGCGCCGACCCATCGGGGTTGAGCGGAAGGGGCGCCGGAAACCCTTTTCGCAGGGGCCGTTCCACGAGCTGGTCCGGCCACGGCTCTTGCTGCGGCGGTGCAGCCTGGGCCAGTGCGTCCTCGCCCGCCAGCACCCCCAGGGACAACCCGGCCAACGTCGAACCCGACAGGCAGAGCGCGTCGCGTCGTGAGAGAGTCATCGCTCGAGTCCTCCGTCCGCAGATGATACGCCTGTTGCCGTCTCGCGGCCCAACGATCTCGGGGGAGTCGGTGCGCGGAATAGGGCAATTCGACCGCGGACAGTTCTGACGGCAGGCGGGGTCGTCGCGGCGTGCGCTATCTGCCGCTGCGCGCGCGGCGGGCCTCGATGAATGACCTCACGCCGAGCGCCACGTAGGCGATCATTAGGATCGCCATGATCCCCTGCGCCACCACAGCGGCAGGACGTTGAACCTCGCCGCCAGTCATGAGACCGGGGAGAGCGGTCAGCCCGCGCACTGTGCCCAGGAAGCCGAGCAGCCCGAGCGCAACGGCGGCGTGCATCGCGTGCTTGCGATAGCGCTCATTCAGGCCGAGCCAGCCAAGCGACGCCAGCACCACGCCGAAGAATGCGGGAATGAGCGCGGTGATGCTGACAGCGGCGGTCGCAATGTAGCTGATGATTCCGAGGGCGATGAGGGCGACGCCGAACAGAATCGTTGTACGGGCCATTGAGGACTCCCTGTCGTGATGATCAGCGCGTGGGCTTCACGCGCTGCGTCAGCTCCTGGAACCAGTTGAGGACGAATCCGATCTCCGGCGTGCTCGTTTGCGTCGATTCCTGGATGAAGACAAACCGATCATGATCCGCGGTGTAGCCGGAATCGATGCCGGTGTTCACGAATCGACCCCGGAAAAGCACGTGCGGCACACCGGCCTTGACGGTCGGCGAGGTCGAGATCGCAACTGCGAGAACCTGATCGGCGTTTCGGAAGAACAGCTCTGTCCCTCGCGGATGCCACATCGGGTCGTGGCCGCCGTCGGTCGAGATCTGCCATTTGCCGCCAGGACCGGGAAACGGGCGAACATAGACCTCGGTCCTGCCGCTCTCGTTCGACGTGTACGCCAGCCACCGCCCATCGGCCGATACCATGCCGGCCCCCTCGGTTGCCGGGCTCTGCACCACCGTGATCGGCTTTCGTTCCCCCCGCAATGGCAGCATTCGCAGATCATCACCTTCCGCGTAAACGAGCCATTGGCCATCGGGAGACACGGAATGCGGAAACGCTATCGACTTCGTGGTCGTCAACGTTTCTTCCTCGCCGCTGCCATCGGCTGGCTTCCAGAACAGCCCCAGGTTGTCGGCCGAACCGTAGATCACACGTTTGCCATCCGGCGTCCACACGGGGTCGCGGCGATCCGCGCCGAACGTGAGCCGGCTCAGCGTCCCGCGAGTCACGTCCTGAATCCAGATGCTTCGCGGGGACGTTTCGAGCGTCACGGCGATGCTCTGCCCGTCCGGTGAGAGTGCCAGATCCTCGAATTCTCGGCGCGTTTCGGTGACGGGGCGAGCGTTGCCGTTGCGGTCCAGCCAGACCAGCGTTCGCTGCTGAACCTCCCCGCCGATGACGTGAGCGACGCTCCCGGTTTCGGAGACCGACCACTGCATCGCGCCGCTCCCGCCTCCCGCGCTGGCGACGTTCTCGACGAGCGGCACCGGGCCGCCTTTCACTTCGAGCGATGACAGATCGAACGGCACGGCAAACACCGTCGCCTGACGTCCGTATACCAGGTGGCCGGTCGACAAATACCGAAAATCACGGCCGCCCTGGAAAACCACCTTCCGCTCGCCACCCTTCAGATCCTGCACGACCGCCACGCCGTCGTCCCACGTGCCGCGCGATGCTCGCAACGTGAACAGCAGAACTCGCCCGCCTGGAAGCACCTGAGGCCCATGTGCAGACTCGGGCTTCGCCGCGTCGACCTTGGTGACGGTCTCCGCGGTTCCGCCGTCCGGAGGCACCCGCACGACCCCGGCGGCTCCCTGCCCCACGACGATGCCTTCCGGCGCCCAATTCCCTCCGAAAGGATTCGGGATCGTCGCGAGCGTGACCGGAGCACCACCACTGACCGAGATCTTTCGCAACTGGCCTCCTGCCCAGAAGGCGACCCATTCCCCGTCCGGCGAGAAGAACGGTTCTGCTGGATCGATCTCGCTGCCGCGAATCGGCACCGGCGTCGGCTGGTTAATCGTCCTCAAGTAGAGCTGATTGTTGGCCGCGTAGACGAGGCGTGTGCCGTCGGGCGACAGCGCGACGACATGTCGTCCCGTGCGCGTGAACCCCTGACCGGCCGGAAGCGGAATCGAGAACCGCGCCAGCGGAGCACGAACAGCGGGCGCCGGCTTCAGGAACCACGCCGCCGACGCGCCGATCGCGAGACTGACCAACGCGGCCACCGCGAGCCATGAGAGCCTCGGGCGCGCTGACGCCGGCACAGGAGCACCAACTGCTGCGCTCTCGCCGCCCTCGCGCAGCCATTTCAGTTCCAACAGCAGATCGTGCGCGGAGCTCCAGCGCTCATCGGGATCCTTCGCGAGGCAGGTGCGGACGATGCGCTCCAGCCGCCGCGGGCTCATCGGCTGCAGCGCGGACATCGGCGCGGGATCGGCGGTCATGATGGCTGAGACCAGGCTGATGTGCGTCTTGCCCTCGAACGCCTTCTTGCCGGTCACCATTTCATAGAGCATGGCGCCAAACGCGAAGATGTCGGTGCGCGCGTCAGCTTCTCTGCCTTCGAGCTGCTCGGGCGCCATGTACTGGAACGTTCCGAGAATGGTGCCCGCCTGCGTGAGCGGCGCCTGCTGCGTCGGCGCAATCGAGGATCCGGAAACCGAAAGCGCCGGGGCCGTCGTCTTCGCCAGACCGAAGTCGAGCAGCTTTGCGACCACGGAATCCGTCGACCCGCCGCCGCGCACCAGCATGACGTTTCCTGGCTTCAGATCGCGGTGAACGACGCCGCGGCGGTGCGCCTGATCCAGGGCATCGCAGATGCCCGTCGCAATCGTGAGCGCCTGTTCGATCGGCAGCGGGCCTTTCTTCAGCCCATCGGCGAGCGTCTCGCCCTCGAGGTACTCGAAGACGAGATAATCGACACCGTCCTGCTGGCCGACGTCGTGCAGCGTGCAGATATGCGGGTGGTTCAGCTGAGAGATCGTGCGGGCTTCGCGCTCGAACCGCTCGCGGAACTGCGCGTCCGCAGACAGCACTTCGGGCAGCACCTTGATAGCGACGGAGCGATCGAGGCGCGTATCGCGGGCCTTGTAAACCTCCCCCATGCCGCCTGTCCCGAGCAGCGTTTGGACGTCGTACGGGCCGAGCCGTGAACCGGGCGTCAGCGGCATCGCATCCTCACCGGGCTATCGCGCCAGCAGGAAGTTGAACTTCACGACGAACTGCCGGTCCATCGGCCCGACGGTGTTGCGCGGCAGTCCCGTCGGCTGCAGATCGTTGTAGACGATGTA
>JACQTH010000558.1 GCA_016210935.1 Acidobacteriota bacterium
CCACAGGCACCCCTAATAACTTATTCCGCTCTCAAAGTCGCCAACGGCTTCCGCCTCAGGACGTCCATGCTCGACGCCACGCCAATCGCACACACCAGAACACCGGTGATGATGATGCCGACCAGGTTGACAACGGGCGCCGGCTGCCAATCGATGTCGAGGGCGAAGCGGCTCACCCCCCAGCTCAAGGCCAGCGCTCCGATGGACCCCACGAGACCCGCGAGGAGGCCGAGCACGCCGTATTCCAGCACCAGCATGCCGGCAATCGATCTGGTGCTGGCCCCCAGGGTCTTGAAAATCGCCGCCTCGTACACCCGTTGAAACTTGGTCATCGAGACCGATCCGACGAGAATCAGCATCCCGCTGAACAGCACGACGCCCCCCACGACCGAGATTGCCAGCGTCACGCCGCGGACGACTGTCCGGACGGCTTCGAGGATCTCGCGAATGTCGACGACCGACACGTTCGGGTACCTCGACACGAGGTCATGCTGCAGCCGGCCGCGTATCGCTGGATCGACC
Organism: Acidobacteriota bacterium; assembly: GCA_016210935.1. Taxonomy (GTDB): domain Bacteria; phylum Acidobacteriota; class Vicinamibacteria; order Vicinamibacterales; family JACQTH01; genus JACQTH01. The sequence continues at coordinate 523 of JACQTH010000558.1, forward strand.
GGCCCCTTGGCCGGCGCGATATACGTGTAAGGCGCATCGTCGAACGTGCCCGGTCTGAAGACGAACATGAATCCGCCGCGCCGGGAATCTCTCCAATCGACGCGCCGGATGCTCGTCACCCTCGCCTCGATGCGGCGTCCCGCGACGTCGAAGCGCATCATGTCGCCCAGCACGATGCGAAACCGCTCGTGAATCCCATCTTCGATGGACACCTGTGGCCGCCCGTCGCTCGCGGCCGGCCAGAACTGCCCTTCGATGAGCTCTTCATTGGCGTCGAGTGACGGTCGAAAGGTGATGACGTACTCCCGCCCGAGCGAGCCGCGGCCGCGCACGTCCTCATAGCTCTCCATGTTGACCTCGCGTCCGCGAACGCCGGTGACGCGCGCGCGAAGCACCGGAATCGGCCGGGGCGGCGGCAGATCAGGACTGGCAGCCTTGAAGAGCGACACGACGCCGTCAGCCTGGCCTTTCTGGATGTCGATGAGAAACATGTCCGGGCCGTCTTCCCGAACCTGCACGTTGAACATTTCGAGCAGGTTCGTCTGCAGCAGCCGGACGCCGATGATGAAAAAGCTGCCGAGGCCGACGGCGAGCAGGATCGCGCGTGTCTGGTTTCCCGGCCGGCCGACTCGCAGCACGGCGTGACGGATCGGGAACCACCGACTGCGCGCGAGCGGCCGAACGGCACGCACCAGGAGCCGGCCGGTCAGGTGCAGCACAATCGAAACGCCGATGAATCCGGCGGTCACCGCCAGGCCGACTCTCAAGGAGGCCGCCTGCCAGACTGCAAGGGCGGCAAGAGCCGCGACGACGATCGCGGTTGCGGCAATTGCCAGCCAGTCACGGCGGCGCGCAACCGAAGCCTCTCGCAGAAGCAGCGACGGCTTGACATGCCGGACCTGCAGGAGGGGCACGAGTGAAAACAGGAGCGAGACGAGGACGCCGATCCCCACGCCCTGTGTGACGGCGGCCGTCGTCAGCCCGTAGTGAATCTCGATGGCGCCCGGTGGCATCGGTCCCACGATGGAAGGAGCCGCGGAGACGATCACCCGCGCCAGGCCGACCCCGACCACACTGCCGGCGAGCCCCAGCGCGATCACCTGCGCGAGGTAAATCGCTAGAACCTGCGCATTGGTTCCGCCAATACACTTGAGCACGGCCACCGCTTTGAGCTTCTGCTGCACGAACACCCGGATGACGCTCGAGACGCCGATGCCGCCCAGCACCACGATGACCAGGCCAATCAAGCTCAGATAATTTTCGGTCCGAATCAGATCTTCACCGAGCGAGTCCTCCGTGGTTCGAAACGATCGCGTTCGTACCGGGGAATCGCGAAAGTCGCTGCGAAGCGTCACGAGAAGCGAGTCGACCGATCCCTCGGGAACTTTCAGCAGGACCTCGTAGCGTCCACGACCAAACAAGGAGAGCAGCCCGGACTGCACGAGATCGGCACGATCCACGAGGACCGGTGGACCGAAACTGAACGCGCCGAGCCGCCGGCCCGGCTCGACCAGGACCACGTCGCGGATGGTGTAGGGGGCGCCGCCCAGCATCAGCGCGTCTCCGACCTTCACGCCGAGCTGCGCGAGCAGCTCCGGGCGCACCAGGATTCCCCGATCCTTCACGAGGCCATGCGAGTACGGCTTTCCGCTCTGTAGAACGACGGTCCCGTAGAACGGAAACGGAGCCTCGACCGCGCGCACTTCAACCATTCGCGCCACGGCCTTCCCGCCCGCTGAAGGCACGACCATCGTGTCGATCTGAATCGAATCGGTCCGAGCGGTAACGTTGAACTCGCGGAGACGGTGCTCGATCTTGGCGAGCGCCTCGCCCGTGAAGGGCCGGTTCGTGGAAATGACGATGTCGGCCGCGATCAGCATCCGGGCCTGGCCGGCCAGGGCCAGGCGCACGTTCTGGGTCAGCGATCGAAGCGCGACGATGGCGGCGACGCCAATCGCGATGCACGCGAAAAAGAACAGGAGCCGCTTCCAGGACGCGCGCAGCTCGCGCGCGGCCATTTTCGCTATGAAGACCATAGTAGTCAGAAGTCCAAAGTCAGAAGTCTGAAGTCTAGTCGATAGTCGTGAGTCATGAGTCGTGAGTCATGAGACTTCTCGTGTGTGTCGTGACGCCTGTGGGCGACAAAGTCACATTGTGTTCAATCCGGCGCGGCCGCCGCGGCGGCGCTGACTTCTGACTTCAGACTTCCGACTTCTGACTTCTTCAACGCTTCCTGGATGCGTCCGTCACGCATGATCAAGCGGACGTCGGCATGGGTCGCCAGCTCCGCATCGTGGGTCGCCAGCACAACGGTGACGCCGCGCCGATGGATCGCGTCCAGCAGTTCCATGATGTGCCGGCCGTTGGCGGCGTCCAGGTTGCCGGTGGGCTCGTCGGCCAGCAGGATCGGCGGATCGTTCGACAGCGCGCGGGCAATCGCCACCCGCTGCTGCTCCCCGCCCGAGAGTTGCGACGGGTAATGATGGCCGCGCGCTTCAAGGCCGATCTCCACGAGGCAACCGGCCGCCCGGCGTGGCGCGTCGCGCCGACCCGCAATCTCCATTGGAACCAGCACGTTCTCGTACGCGGTCAGAGACGGGATCAGGTGGAAGAATTGAAAGACGAATCCGATCTTCGAGCCGCGCAGCTTCGCGAGATCGTCCTCACCGAGCTTCGTGATGTCGGTGCCGTCGATCTCGATGGTGCCGGTGGTCGGGGCATCAAGACCAGCAATCAGCCCCAGCAGGGTGGACTTCCCGCTGCCGGATGGTCCCATCACCGCGACGAATTGCCCCGAAGGGATGAAAAGGTCCGTCTGCTGCAGGATCGTGAGCGGCCGATCGCCGCTCGTCACAGTTTTGGAGACCCCCTGCAGCCGGATCATCGAGTGGCGGCGTCCCGGCGAACGATCGGTTCGAGCGCCTGCCAGACGTTGTCCGCAACGACGCGCGCGCCCTCGCGGTTCGGGTGGATCCGATCGCCCTGATTGAGTGCGGTGATCCCGGCCACGCCGTCCAGCAGGAACGGCATCAAAGGAATGCCATGCTGCCGCGCAAGGTCGGGGAAGACCTGCCGGAACTCTGAGGAGTATGCCCGCCCCAGGTTCGACGGGACTTCCATGCCGGCCAGCAGCACGTCGATGCCGCGCTGTTGTGCGCGTTCGATGATGGCAGCCAGATTGGCCTTCATCCGGTCTATCGGCATCCCGCGAAGTCCGTCGTTCGCGCCGAGCGCCAGAATCAGAATCCGGACGTCGCCGTCGAGCGCCCAGTCCAACCGGTTCAGGCCTGCAGCCGTCGTGTCGCCCGACACACCGGCGTTGACGATTTCATACGGATACCCGCCCTGATCAAGCCTCTGCTGAAGCAGGGACGGATACGCTTCTTCCAGCGGCAGCCCGAGACCGGCCGTCAGACTGTCGCCCAGCACGACGATGCGCGGGCGGGACCCGGGCGCGACCGACGAGGCGGCGCGAGACGGACCCAGGTCGGACCCAGCCACCGCCACGGCCCGCTGATCGGCGGATGAGCACGCGAGGTGTGCGAAGAAGAGGATCGCGAGAAAAATCAAACGGAGAGACATAGTGTGCCTACGGTGCCTGGAGTGCCTAAAGTGAGTGTGGTGCGTCCCGCAGCGCCTTCGCATCTTTCGCACTCTAGAGGCACTTCAGGCACTCTAATCTCCTATTATCTACGAATGCGAAGACACAGCCTGCTAGTCACAGTCCTCTGCCTGGTATACGCATCGTTTGCGGCCGGTGTTCATCCGGCGCAGGCGCGGACGTGGCCCCAGCGCGCGGCCGCACCCGGCGAACCGGCAGAGCTCCGCGTCCTCACTCACCGCGAACAGGCCCCCCTGGTCAAGAGCTGGATTGAAAAGCGCTTCACGACCATCCTGCCGGCGCTCATGCGCCGCGAGGGCATCGACATGTGGATCATCGTGTCGCGCGAGTACAACGACGACCCCGTCTTTCGATCGATGGCGCCCCTGACCACGTACTCGTCACGCCGGCGCACCATCCTTGTGTTCCACGATCGTGGTGCCGATCGGGGCGTCGATCGCCTGTCGATTGGCCGCTTCGATTACGAAGGGCTCTACACGCTCGTCCGAACACCGAATGACGGACAGTGGGACGGGTTGCGCAAGCTCGTCGAGGAACGGAAGCCGAAAGTCATCGGCATCAATACCTCACCGGCGTGGAATCACGCCGACGGCCTGACCGCGAACGAGAAAGACACCCTGGCGAGGGCGCTCGGTCCGGAGTACGCGTCCCGCCTCAAGTCGGCCGAGATGCTTGCCGTCGGGTGGCTCGAAGCGAAGCTGCCGGAAGAGCTCGACGCCTATCGACACGTGATGAAAATCGCGCACCGCATCATCGCGGAAGCGTTTTCGAATCAGGTCATTGTCCCTGGCGTCACGACGTTGGACGAAGTGGCCTGGTGGATGCGCCAGCGCGTCGCCAACCTCGGGCTGGGCCAGTGGTTTCATCCGACGATCACGATCTGGCGCAAGGGCGGAATCCCGGATTCGGTACCGGCCGACCGCCGGGTCATCCAGCGCGGCGACATGCTGCATTGCGATTTCGGCCTCGTGTACCTCGGCTTCTCGACCGACACGCAGCACAACGCGTACGTCCTCAGGCCGGGTGAAACCGACGCCCCGGCCGGCTTGAAGGCGGGGCTCGCGGCGGCGAACCGGCTGCAGGACATCACCCGGGCCCACGCCAAGCTTGGAGGGACCGGAAATCAAGCGCTCCTCGCGGCACTGCGGCAGGCCCGTCAGGAAGGCCTTCAGCCGTCGATTTACTGCCATCCTGTGGGCTACCACGGACACGGCGCCGGGCCGCCGATCGGAATGATCGATTACCAGGAAGGCGTCCCCGTCCGCGGCGATTACGTGTTCCGGCCCGACACCTGGCATTCGATCGAGCTGAATGTCACGTACGCCGTGAAAGAATGGGACAACCAGCCGGTCCGGTTTGCGCTGGAGGAAGACGCGGCGCTGCTGGATGCCGGATGGGACTGGATCGATGGGCGGCAGACGGAATTCTACTTGATTCAGTGAGGTCACGGGATTCGGAACTGCAACCGCGGAGATCGCGGAGCCCGCAGAGATAAACCTGCGAAAAAGCTCTGCGTGCTCTGCGCACTCTGCGGTTGCAGTTCGTGTCCGGATGGTTGAAATGTCGGTCGCAGCCTCGAAGCAGCAACTGCAGGACAGTCAGTTCGTACGGCGACTCTGGGCGCGCGACGCATCGCTGTGGAGTCACGATCTGTCGATTCAAACGGCCATTCGCGAGAGGCTTGGCTGGCTGGACGCCCCGGAGTGGACACAAGCGCGTGTCAACGAGATTCGCGGGTTCGCGACGTCGATTCGAGATGCGGGCGTTCGCCGGGTCATCCTGCTCGGAATGGGCGGATCAAGCCTCGCCCCGGAAGTCCTGCATCGCATCCTGGGAACCCGCGAGGGATGGCCGGCGTTCACGATGCTCGATTCAACCGATCCCGCGGCCGTCCGCGCGGTCGATCACGATCTCGATCGAAGCGTCTTCATCCTGGCGAGCAAATCGGGCTCGACGATTGAACCCAACGTGCTGGCCGCGTACTTCGGAAGCCGATTGGAAGCGCTTGGACTCTCCGCATCCGATCGGCTCATCGTGATTACCGATCCGAACACCGCGCTTCATGAACGCGCCGTCACGAGACGCGTTCGTCGCGTGTTCCTGAATCCCACGGA
>JACQTH010000071.1 GCA_016210935.1 Acidobacteriota bacterium
CCCCTATACGATCTTTCTTGGCAACCCCTGCCCCAAATGCATCATCAGGTCGTACACCGACGCGCCGCAGGACGCGGCGACATCTTCCGGGCGCGTTCCGTCGTTCCAATCGAAGCAGGTCGCGACGTCGCCGATCGTCACGCGCGGTTCAGCGCCGATCTCGACGATCGTGTGACTGGCCGAAACACTGGCGACGACCGGATACATCTGAGTTCCGAGCTTCACCTTCCCCCCTTCGAATACTCGCGGGGACCCCTGCACCCCGCTCATAACGCTACGTGGGGACCCCGAGGGCCCCACTGCGCGCGCCGCAGCGCGCGGCCAGCCGTCCGCATGACCGATCGGCAGGGTCGCGACCCACGTAGGCTGTGATGGCATGAAGGCGCGTTCGTAGCCCGCGCTGTCGCCCTTCTGCAACTGTTTCACGTACGCGACGCGACACCGCAGAGCGACGACGGGCCGAAGCTGCATCACTCCCATGGTCCGGAACGGCGCGTCAGGGTAGACCCCGTACACCGCCATGCCCGGGCGCACCATATCCAGAAATCCTTCCGGGTGTTGAAACAGCGCGAAGCTCGAAGCGGCATGGCGGCGGCCGAGCCTAATCCCTTTCGCCTGGAGGCCCGAACAGAGCGTTGTGAAGCGTGAGAGCTGTTCCTTGTCGAACTCGGGATGCTCCGTGAAGGTCATCATGACGCCATCGATGCGCACCGATCGCCGCCGCGCGAGATCCTCGATGAGCCCTGCGGCCTCGCGATATGGCACACCGACGCGACCAATCCCAGTGTCAATGCAGATGTGAATCTCGATCGGCAGCTGGCGTCTTGCGGCGAGTCGATCCAGCGTGTCGCCGATCGGCGTGTACACCATTGGCGTGATGCCGCGCGCGAGGGCTTCTTCGAGATCGCGCTCGTCGAACGGGCCCATCAGCAGAACCGGCTTGCGGACGCCCGCATCGCGAACCGCGATGGCTTCCTGCAGCTTCACCACCGCGAGGCCCTCGACTGCCCGAAGCGGCTCCAACAGCTTCGCGATGTTCGCGACGCCAGTGCCGTAGCCGTTGTTCTTGATGACGGCCAGTATCGGTCGGCCGCCCACGCGGCGTGAGATCTCGGCCACGTTGTAGCGGAGGTTGGCCGCGTTGATCTCGACCCACGGGTCGAAGGAGGAACTCGTGGCTTCCGCCTGACTCGTGGCTTCCGCCTTAAGCCGTTCGACGCGACCGGCGTGAAATTCAGTCGGTTGCGCGGATGAGCGGCGGAAGACCTTCCGGCTCACGCCGGAAGCCACGCCTTCTGTGTCCCGGCCGAAGCCGGAAACCACGTACTCAGTGCCCAATAACGGAAGACCCGTGGCAGCATAGAGAAACTCGCGGCGGCGCATGGGTGAAACCTCCTGAACGTGGTGGCATTGTCTGCGCGCGGGCGCACGAGCGCAAGCGCGCACCCCCTGGACGACTGCACGCGGGATCCCTAGCAGCCCGCGTGACGCTACAATCCGGCAACAGGATGAGCGTCTTCCGATCACGCCTGGCTCCCTGGGTGGCGGCGGCCGCCATCATCGTCGTCGGTATTCCCCTCGCCCTGCTCTACCGCGAGGCGAGGCGGCGCAACCTGCCGTTCCCTACATACCTTGCCGAGCTCGTCACAGGGCCGGAGGAGGCCGCCGCGGAACGCTCCGGTGCAACGGCTCGCGTCACCACCATCGACTTCCTCGAGAAACGAGCCATTGGCGACCCGGTCGGCCAGACCCCGCCATCGATTACCCACGTCGCCATTGTCGACCTCGACCGCGATGGCCGACTGGACGTCCTGCTCTGCGATGCGAGCCGGAACGCGATCGGCTGGATTCGCCAGGGGCCGGACGGCATCTTTCGCGAGTCGACAATCGCCACGTCTGTTCCGGCACCCGCCCACATTGCTCCCAGCGACATCGACGGAGACGGGGACCTCGATCTGCTGGTGGCAGTCATGGGGACTATCGCGCCCAACAACGACAAGATCGGAGC
>JACQTH010000611.1 GCA_016210935.1 Acidobacteriota bacterium
CGGCTACGAGAAAATCCTCCGCGAGCTTCAGAAGTCGCGCGTGGACGGAGAGGAGTTCATCCGGTTGCGCCGCCAGATCGAGGAGCTTCGACCGCTGCGCGAGCGCCAGAGCCTGGTGCGGCGCGTGGAGAAGGAGCACGCCGACCGGCGCCGGGCGCTGCTGGCCGAGTGGGAGGACTTCAAGGCCGAGGAGTTCCGCCTCTTGTAACTCTCAGCTAAGAAGATCAATCAGAAGCTGCGCGACAAGGTGCAAGTCGAGGTCACGGCGGGCGGCGACCGCGAGCCGCTCTTCCGGACACTGCGCGATGAGGTCGGAGGCCGGCTCTCCGAGGCCATCGAATCGCTCGCTCGTGTCCAAGCCCTATCACTGACCCAGTTCGTCGACGCGTGCCGGGCAGGCCCGGACGCGCTGAACAAGGCGTACAGCATCACCCCAGCACAGGCCGAGCGGCTCGTCAAGGCCGAGCCCGAGGTGCTGATGCGCATCGAGGAGCTCGATCTGCCGCCGACCACGTCGATTCGGCTCAACACCGCGCCAGCCGGGACTCCGCCTGCGTGGCAGGCGCTCGAAGAACTTTCGACCGGACAGAAGGCGACGGCGGTGCTCCTCCTCCTGTTGCTGGAATCCGACGCACCGCTCATCGTCGATCAGCCGGAAGATGACCTGGACAACCGCTTCATCACCGAGGGCGTCGTGCCGCGCATGCGCGATGAGAAGCAGCGCCGTCAGTTCATCTTCTCGACCCACAACGCGAACATCCCGGTCTTGGGCGATGCGGAGCTGATCGTGGGACTCACCGCGTCGGGCGAGGCCGAGCACGGTCAGGCGCGCATCGCCTCCGAGCACATGGGCTCGATCGACTCCAAGTCCGTGCGCGAGCTTGTGGAGGAGATCCTCGAGGGTGGCAAGGAAGCCTTCGAGCGGCGGCGGCGGAAGTACGGGTTCTGAGGGAGGGCAGGATGAATCGAACCGAGCTCACAGAGCTGATCCAGAACGGCGAGAACTCCGGAGTGGAGTTCAAGCGCGACGACATCCGCCCGGAGAAACTTGCCGAGAAGATGGCCGCGCTGCTCAACCTCGAGGGCGGCTACATCCTCCTCGGGGTTGAGAATGACCGCACCGTGTCTGGGTTGTCTCGTGAGCCCGAGAAGGCCGAGGAATGGGTCATGGAGGTCGCGCGCGTTCATCTGCGGCCGGCGGCGATCCCTTACTGGGAAACGATCGAGTGGAGCGAGGGAAAGATCGTTGGCATCGTGTCGTTGCCTGCGGACGCGCCCGACAAGCCCTACAAGGCGAAGCGCGGATCCGCGTGGGTCACGCGGACCCGGGTGGGAACGACCACGCGCGATGCGACAGACGAGGAAGAGGCTCGCCTCTATCAGCAGTCCGGGCGCGTGCAGTACGACCGCAAGCTGGTGCCCGGCTCGTTGTTCGCCGATCTCGATCAGCGACGCCTGCTCAACTACTTCCGTGATGTTCGGCGGCAGGCGTGTCCTGACGATGCCGACCAGGCAGGCTGGATTCGTCTTCTGCTGAACACGGAGCTGATGGCCGAGGATCGGGATCGCCCCATCGCGAGTGCTGGAGGGCTCCTCCTGTTCGGAGTGAGGCCTAACAAGTATCTCCCGCAGTCAGGAATCTCAGCCGTCGCGTACCCCGGCACGGAGAAGGACTACTCCGCGACAGCGAGAACAGTGATTCGTGGCCCGGCAGTTTCCCTGTTTCCGGCGCCGGCTGGAGGCGACGGGCAGCCCTACCCGAGCGTGCTGCGGACGTTCTCCGAGCAGGGCGACGCCGTGGAGGCAGGAGTCATCGAACAGGCGCTCGACTTCGTCCGCCGGAACACGACGGTTTCAGCCTGGATCGAGGATGGCGGGAGGCGGCAGGATCGCTGGGACTATCCGCTAGAGGCGGTTCGGGAGGCCGTGGTCAACGCCATCGCGCACCGCGACTACACGATCACGGTCACCGACATCGAGCTCTCGATCTACGCCGACCGCATAGAGGTCATTTCCCCTGGCCGCCTCCCGAACACGGTCACAGTCGAAAAGATGCGCGCGGGCTACCGCGCCTCGCGCAACGAGCTCATCAAGGAAGTGCTCCGGGATTACCGCTACATCGAGGCCACCGGTCTCGGTGTTCCGCGCAAGATCGTGCAAGGCATGCTGGCTCACAACGGCACGGAGCCGGATCTCATCGAGGATGAGGATCGCTTCCTTGTCCGCCTCTGGAAGGAACCGAAGCCCGCATGATCCCCAAGGACTGCAAGCGCCTGGCCGAGGTGGACTTTCCGATCGCCGAGGTGTCGCGGCACGCGGCGAAGGAGAAGTCGATCCGGCACGGGCATCCGTCGACGCTGCATCTGTGGTGGGCGCGGCGGCCGCTGGCCTCGAGCCGCGCGGTGCTGCTC
>JACQTH010000612.1 GCA_016210935.1 Acidobacteriota bacterium
CGCCTGCGGCAGGATGAAGGTTTCCGGCAGCTCCTCGACAGCCTCACGCCGATTCGCCGGGAGCGCCGGACAGGCGGCCGATCGCGCAGCACCCGCTAGCGAGTCATTCGTCGAGTTCCAGGTCCGCCCAGAGGTTTCTTCGTGGCTTCCGGCTTCAGCCGGAAGATCTTCCGCCTAAAGGCGGAAGCCACGACGTAGTGTGGAAGCCACGACTCATGTCAGACCTCCACATCGTTCTGCTGGCCGCAGGCAAAGGCACGCGGATGAAATCCGCGACGCCCAAAGTCCTCCACAATGTGGCCGGGCTGCCGATGATCGACCGTGTGCTCGCGTCCGCCTCGCAGCTGAACCCGGCCAGCACAACCGTAGTGACCGGGCACCTGGCGGAGGCCCTCGAGCAGCGGCTCGCCGGGCGCGGGCTGCGATTCGTGCGCCAGGAACCCCAACTTGGAACCGGGCATGCACTGCTCCAAACGGACCCGCTGTTCCAGGAGGCCACAGGCACGATTGTGTTGCTGTCCGGCGACGTGCCGCTGCTCACCAGCCACAGCCTGCAGCAGCTCGTGCTGATCCATCGTGAGCGCAACGCCGCCGCGACGGTCATGACCGCGCGGATCGATCGTCCATTTGGATATGGCCGCATCATCCGGAGCCGCGGGGCCATTGCGCGGATTGTCGAGGAGCGCGACGCCTCGCCGGCCGAGCGCGCGATCCAGGAAGTCAACGCCGGAATCTATGCGCTGGAGATCGAGCCGCTTTTCAAAGCCATGCGGTCGATCGCCGCGCAGAATGCGCAGGGCGAGTACTACCTGCCGGATCTGGTCGGCGTGTATCGCCGGCAGAAGCGACGTGTCGAAACCTTCGAGCTGGACAACCCGAACGAGATTCGCGGCATCAACAGCCGGACGGAGTTGAGTGACGTGACCAGAATCGTGCGACAGAGCAAAAACGAAGAACTGATGGCGGCCGGGGTGACCATCATCGATCCCGCCACAACGTACATCGACGACAGCGTGACCGTCGGAGCGGACACGGTCATCCATCCACAGGTTTTTCTTGAAGGCCGGACGACGATAGGCGCCGCCTGTGAAATCCACGCGAGCGTGCGGATCGTCGACTCGGTGCTGGCGGATCGGGTTGTCGTTCAGAACTTCTGCGTCATCACCGAATCCCGCCTCGAGACCGGTGCCAGGGTCGGCCCGTTCGCCCACCTGCGTCCCGGGGCGGTCCTGAGCGAACGCGCAAAAGTGGGCAATTTTGTCGAGCTGAAGAAGACGACGATGGGCCGGAATGCGAAGGCGAACCACCTGACGTATCTGGGGGATGCAACGGTGGGCAATGACGTGAATGTCGGGGCCGGGACCATCACCTGCAACTACGACGGCGTGCAGAAACATCCGACAATTATCGAAGACGGCGCGTTCATCGGCAGCGACACCCAGCTCATCGCTCCCGTCCGGGTCGGCCAGGGCGCGTACGTGGCGGCCGGATCCTCGATCACCGACGACGTGCCCCCGGGATCGCTGGGAATCGCGCGCGGACGGCAGACGAACGTCGAAGGCTGGGTCGCGCGCAACAAGTCACGCCACGCCAAAGGCGAAGGATAGCCAGCAGCATGTGCGGCATCATCGGATACATCGGCACCAAGGAGGTCGTTCCCGTCCTGATTGACGGCCTCCGCCGCCTCGAATACCGCGGGTATGACTCCGCGGGCGTTGCGGTCGTGCGGCGCGGCGCGGTCGACCTCAGACGCAGTGCCGGCAAGCTCTCGCGGCTCGAAGAGGTGATCCGCGCCGAACCGATTCAGGGCGACTACGGTCTGGGGCATACGCGCTGGGCGACGCACGGACGCCCGACGGAAGAGAACGCCCATCCGCATCGCGACTGCACCGGCAACATCGTGGTGGTTCACAACGGCATCATCGAGAACTATCTCGAGCTGAAGCGGCAGCTTCAGACCGAGGGCCACCGGTTCGTCACCGAGACCGACACGGAAATCGTCGCGCACCTGGTCGAGCGGGAGATGCGGGACGACGGGCTCGAGAACGCCGTGCGGCGAGCGCTGCTCCTGCTGCGCGGGTCGTTCGCGATCGTGCTGATTGCGGCCCACGACCCCGAGAAGATCGTGGCCGTACGGAACGGTCCACCGGTCGTGGTCGGGCTCGGAGAGGACGAATTCTTCGTGGCGTCGGATATTCCCGCGATTTTGAGCCACACGCGGGATGTCGTGTTCCTGGCAGACGAAGAGATGGCCGTCGTCACGCGGTCCCGCGTCGCGTTCACCGATTTTTCCGGCGCGCCGGTTTCCAAAACGACGCAGCGCGTGCAGTGGGACCCGATCCTCGCCGAAAAAGCCGGCTACAAGCACTTCATGCTCAAGGAGATCTTCGAGCAGCCGGCCGCGGTACGGGACACGGTCCTGGGGCGGATTTCGCTCGAGACGGGCCGCGTGTTTCTCGACGAGATCAAGGTGTCGGACACGGATCTCCGGCAGATCGAGAAAGTGACGATTCTGGCGTGCGGCACGTCTTGGCATGCCGGTCTGGTGGGCAAGTACCTGATCGAGCAGCTCGCGCTGCTGCCGGTCGACGTCGACTACGGATCCGAGTATCGCTACCGGAAGCCCATCGTCGACGCGAAAACGCTGGGCATCGTGATCACCCAGTCAGGCGAAACGGCCGACACGCTCGCAGCCCTTCGCGAAGCCCGGCGTCTCGGCGCCCGCAGCATCGCGATCTGCAACGTCGTGGGCAGCATGGCGACCCGTGAGTGCGAGGGGACCGTCTACACGCATGCCGGTCCCGAAATCGGCGTCGCGTCGACCAAGGCCTTCACGACGCAGCTCGTCGCCCTGCACCTGCTGGCGCTGTATCTCGCCCAGGTCCGCGGCACGCTCTCGCCCGAAGAAACCGACGCGCAGCTCAAGGCCCTCGTTCAGATGCCGCAGCTGCTCGACCAGACCCTGAAGGATTGCGGGCCGGTGACCGAGGAAATCTCGAAGCGCTTCCACGCTCGCACCGACTTCCTGTATCTCGGACGCGGCATCAACTACCCGATTGCGCTCGAGGGCGCGCTGAAGCTGAAAGAGATCTCGTACATCCACGCCGAAGGCTACCCCGCCGGCGAGATGAAGCACGGCCCGATCGCGCTCATCGACGAACAGATGCCCGTGGTCGCCCTCGCGCCGCGCGATCACGTGTTCGAGAAGATGATCGGGAATATCCAAGAAGTGAAAGCCCGCGGCGGGTGCGTCGTCGCGCTCACGACCAGGGGCGACCACGATCTCGCGGGCCTGCTCGACCCGAAGGTTGACGTCATCCTTCCGCTTGCTCCCACCCACCCCCTGCTGACGCCGGTGCTGCTCGTGGTCCCGCTGCAGTTGATCTCGTATCACATCGCCGTGCGGCGAGGGTGTGATGTGGATCAACCGAGGAACCTGGCGAAGAGTGTGACGGTGGAGTAGGGGTTGGGGGTCGGGGGTCGTGGGCCGGGGGGCGGGTAGCCCCTGCCCACACGTATGGGTAGTCCTGCCCACGTGCACTATTTTCGCCCCAGCGATCGAATCAGACCGAACAGCAGTCGGCGGACGCTCATACCTGCTGCTTCAATTCTCTTAAGATCGGCCTCTGACATGAATCCGAAGCGGTGTGCCAGCAAAGCGCACGTCTCGAGCTCCCCCTCCGAGCCCAACGCAATAGAGAGGTGATTGATAAACGCCTGCTTTCGCTTGGTATACTGCTTGCGATCGTTCCACCCAACCGACTCCTGACCCCTGGCCCCCGGCCCCTGACCCATGGACTTCCTCTCCCACCTAAACCCCGAACAACGCGCCGCCGTCGAGCAGATCTCCGGGCCGCTGCTGATTCTCGCGGGCGCGGGGTCGGGAAAGACGCGCGTCATCGCATACCGGATCGCATTCCTGATCGGCGGCGGCTACGCGGAGCCCGGCGACGTGCTCGCGGTGACGTTCACCAACAAGGCGGCAGACGAGATGCGCGGCCGCGTGGAACTGCTGCTGGGCGGCGCGACGTGTGAAGGCGTCTGGGTCTCGACCTTCCATTCCCTCTGCGCACGGCTGCTGCGGCGTGAAGCGCCGCACATCGGTCTGAGTCGAGATTTCGTCATTTACGATTCGGCCGATCAGCTGTCCGCCGTCAAGCAAGCCGTTCGGGATCTCGGAATCGACGACGGGGACTTGCAGCCGCGGGTGGTCCTGTCGCGCATCAGCCACGCGAAAAACCGGATGGAGGGGCCGGAAAGCTTCGTCCGCGCGTGGGACCCGCGAGGCGAGCAGACCGCGAAAATCTATCAGCGCTATCTGGAGTTGTTGCGTGAATCGAACGCGCTCGACTTCGACGATCTCCTCCTCCGCACCGTCGAGCTCTTCGAAACCTGCGAGTCGGTCCGGACGCGATACAGCCAGCGCTTTCGCTACGTGATGGTCGACGAGTACCAGGACACGAACCGCCCGCAGTATCTCCTGGTCAGACGGCTCGCCGAGACGCATCGCAACCTGTGCGTCGTGGGCGATCCGGATCAGTCGATTTACAGGTGGCGGGGGGCGGACCTCCGAAACATCCTCGACTTCGAGCGCGACTTCCCGGAGGCGCGCGTTGTCCGGCTCGAGCAGAACTACCGGTCCACCCAGATCATTCTCGACGCGGCGTCCGCCGTCATCCGGCAGAACCTGAATCGCAAGGACAAACGCCTCTGGACGGCTCGTGCCGGTGGCAATCCGATCCTGTGCTATCGGACGCGGGACGAGATCGAAGAGGCCGACACAATCGCCGGCCTGGCGCGCGAAGCGCAGTCGGCGGCGGTGGATGCGGCCTTTGCCGTGCTCTACCGCACGAACGCGCAGTCGCGCGTCCTGGAAGACGCGCTGCGGCGCGAGGGCCTGCGGTATCGCATCCTCGGGGGCGTTCGCTTCTACGAGCGCAAGGAAATCAAGGACACGCTGGCGTACCTGAAGCTCCTGATCAACCCACATGACGACGTGGCGCTGCGACGGGTCATCAACGTGCCCGCGCGCGGGATTGGCAAAGGCGTCATGGAGGCGCTCCTGGCCGTGGAAGCTGAGGGCGTCGCGTCGCTTTGGAGCAGGCTGTCGTCCGGGCTCGATCGGCAGTTGTTCGCGCCGCGCGCCGCAGCCTCGCTTCGGGCGTTCCGCGAGCTCATCGAGCAGATGACCGGGATGGTCGGCCAGGAGTCGGTCTCAATCGCGATTGGCAAGGTGCTCGACAGGAGTGGGTACCTGCAGGACCTTCGCCAGGAACGCAGCGAGGAGGCGGAGTCCCGGATCGAGAACCTGGCCGAGCTGGTGTCCGCCGCCCGCGAGTACGAGGTCCGCGAGGTCGAGCCCTCGCTCGGGGGCTTCGTGGATCGCCTGTCGCTCCTGTCGGATGCGGACGAGGAGCAGGGCGATCGCGACGCGCAAATCCTGCTCATGACGATCCACACGGCCAAGGGCCTCGAGTTCCCGGTCGTCGTCCTGGCGGGTATGGAAGAAGGGCTGTTCCCGCACGCGAACTCGTCGGATGAGGAAGCGGCGCTCGAAGAGGAACGGCGGCTCTGTTACGTCGGCATGACGCGGGCGCGCGACCGGTTGATTCTGACAAGCGCGGAGCGGCGTCGAGTCTTTGGTGAGTACCGTGCAAACAAGCCGTCACGTTTTCTGGCTGAAATCCCCGCGGAGTTGGTCGACGCGCATCGTCCGGCCGACGCGGCGGCGCCAGCCTACCAGGGTGGGTTCGCCTACTACGAATTCCGTACGAACCCGTACGGACGGGGGCGTCACCGCCCTCGGCCGCAGCACGTGGAGGCCTCAGTCAGCGTGAAGTACGAAGACGAAGACCAGAGCCTCCAGGGGTTTCGTTCCGGGGTGCGGGTCCGGCATCAGACCTTCGGGGTGGGAACGATTCTGCGGGTCGAGCAAACCGGCACCGACACGAAGCTCCTCGTTC
>JACQTH010000072.1 GCA_016210935.1 Acidobacteriota bacterium
CGGGGGCGCCGAGAAGACCGACGTCTCGAACCAGAGATTGCCCGGTCCGATGCCGCCCAGCACGTTCGGGGTGCCGCTCGCATCCGGACGCTGCGTGTTCCCCGGCAGCCGCAGGCTCGCGCTGCTCGTCGTGAAATTGATGGGCGTGCCCGATTGCGCCGTGACGATGCCGCTGACCTGCCAGCCGCCCAGCACCCAGCTGGCCGGACCGGACTGAAGCCACCGGCCCTGCGGTCCGAACGGCAGCATGTACACGAAGCTCTGCACATAGCTGTGCGTTCGATCGAACTCGGCGCGACCGCGGCTCCGCGGAAGATCTCCGGGTGTGGGAACTCCGCCATTCGAGTCTCCCTGCCCAAAGTTCGTCGCACGACCCAGCGTGTAGGACGTGGTGATGAGGAGACCGTTCGCGAACCGGCGATCGAGCTTCGTTTGAAGCGAGTGATAGCTGGTCGTCGTGCGCGTCCAGCCTGTCGTCTCCGCCGTGCGCCCCAAGGTCGCGAATTCCGGCCGGCCGGCGTTATCCGCGCCCACCACACGCCCCGCGTTGATGTTCAGCGACGTCACGACGTCGCCGCGATTGCCGACGTAGGCGGCCTCCGCCGTGAACCCGCCCGGCACCTGGCGTTGGTACGCGACGTTCCATGATTGAAGCTTCCCTTCATGCAGGTCGGACGGAATCGCAAAGAAGCGCTGGTTCCTGAGAAGCGCCGTGTTGATGGGTATCGCGCCGTTGGCGGGAACATCGGCCAGCGCGGGTGCCGGGAAGCCGTCTGCCATCCTCACGGCAGTCGGCGCAAACGAATTCGGCGGATTGAACTGATTGTTCTGCTTCACCGGATAGTTGAAGGCGTACGAGTTGTCCGGGAACGGGATCGTGCTGATACCGTAGCCGGCGCGAACGACCGATTGTTCGGTCATGCGGAACGACACGCCGGTTCGCGGGGCGAAGTTCTTGTAGTACGGCTGCACCCCGACGTCGTTCGAGACGTCACCGTAGCCGGCGATGCGCAGCGTCCCCGTCGCCGGATCGTAGTTCGATAATCCTCCCTTATCGACCAACCCGACGAGCGGCGTGTAGTACTCGTGCCGCAGCCCGAGATCGACCGTCAGTTTGGGTGTGACCTGCCACTTGTCGTGGACGTAGCTGAAGATCGCCCAATGCCGGGTCCCCGGATCGATGACGGTCAGATCGCGTCCCACCTGACTGGGTACGTCCAGCAGGAACGCGGCAAACGCATTGGCGATGCCGCTCTGCGCCGCGCGATCCGCAGGGATCGAGGTCTGGGGGGCGCTGAACGTGAACCGCCCGCGCGGGCCGCCGACATCCTGCACCTGAAGGAGAAAATCGCGGTTGTGCCGAACGTTCCCTCCGGCCTTCACCGTGTGGTTGCCCACGACCTTCGTGAGGACCGTCGACACCTCCACCGTTCGCTCGGATCGATCCCACGGCAGGCTGGCCGAGAACCCGAGCACCTGATTGCTGAAGCCCTGGTTGATTTGAATCGACGTGAGACCGCTCGAGAACGTGTTGATGTTCGCGCCGCGGATCCCGACCTCGTCCGCCGTCTTGAGGCCGTGACCCTCGCTGAGAGCTTCGTTGTGGTAGTAGCTGACACCGCCGCGGATTTCCTGAACGAGCGTATTGCTCCACGTCCGCGTGAAGGTCGCGCCGGTACTGATCGTGAAGTTCGTCCCGGTGCCCGCGAAGTCGCGGCCGCCGCCGCCGTAGATCCCGTACACGCCGCGCTCCACCACCACGGGACGCTGATAGCTGAACCTGACGGCGAGCGCATTGCGGTCGCTCATCTGGTGGTTGATCTTGGTGTCGAAGCCGTCAGTGGTCTTTTCCGTCGTGTAGGGCTGCTCGAAGTTGATCTGGCCGAACGCCACCCCTGAAATCGTCGGCGCCGGAATGAAGCTCAGAAGCTTCTGGGCAATCGGGCTGATCAGCGTTGGGGGAATCACATTTCCGGGAAACGGCTGGCGGAGAGTGCCATCCGGATTGCCCGTGAACGGGTTGTAGATGATGGTGGCGGCGCTGCTGAAATTGCCGTTTCGCCACTCCGCCGGCGGAATCACCGACCGCTGCACCTTGCCCAGGTTGTCGATGATGCGCTGGTAATCGCCGAAGAAGAACAGCTTGTTGCGGCGAATCGGTCCGCCGAGCGTGAAGCCATAATTGAGGATCTTGGTGGGTGCCTTCGTGTGGGAGAAGTACTCCCTCGCAATGGTGTCCTCGTTGTTGCCGCCCACGAACCCGCTGCCCTTGAACTGATTGGTGCCCGACCTGAGGGTCACTGACGTGACAGCGCCGCCGGCGCGGCCGAACTCCGCATCGTAATTGCTCGTCGTGACGCTGACGGTCTCGATGGCTTCAGTCGACGGGATGAGCACCGTCAGCAGGCCGGTCCGGTGGTTGTTGTCGATCCCCTCGATGAGGACGTTGTTCGCCAGCCGCGATTGACCGTTCACCATGGTCGAGAGGCTGTCCTGCGAATTGAAAAAGACCGAGTGCGGCCGGTGCGGGCGCGTCGAGCCCGGGACCGTGACGAGCACGGCCTGGAAGTTCCGGTAGGCGAGGGGAACTTCCTGAATCAGCACGCTTTCGATGATTCGACCCGTGTCCGTTCGGTCGGTCTGGAGGAGCGGCGACTGGCCGACGACCGTGATGGTTTCGGCGAGCGTTCCAATCTCGAGCCTGAGATCGACGCGCATCGTCGTGTTGACCCGGACGCTGACGCCGTCGCGAACCGCTTTCTTGAAGCCGCTCAGCTCGGCTTCGACGCGGTACGTGCCGTCCTTCACGCTCGAGAACACGTAGTAGCCGCTCTCGTTGGTGGTCGTGGAGGCCGTGATGTTGGTGTTGACCTCGGTCGCGGTGACCGTCGCGCCGGGGATCGCGAGCCCCCCGGAGTCGGTCACGTTGCCGAGCAGGGTACCGGTGACCGCCTGCGCGGAAACCGTTGCAGGGACGAGCACGAGGCCGAGACTTGCCAGCAGGAGCGCGAGGACACCGACGTGCGCGTTGGTGTGCGGTTTCATCCACCCCTCCTTATTTCAGAATGCGGTGGGGAGTCCACCCCCACCGCCTACCATCCGCCTTCGCCAAGGCTACGGCGAGACCTCGCCGAAGCGCAACGCGCGTAGGCGGGCGGCTCGCTCGCGCTCGCCGCGCTGACTCGTGGCAGCGATCCGCTGAGTGCGACAAACACTATCTGGTCGAGCCGGAGCAGATGCTAATACGAGTGGGCGGCGGGGTGGTAGGTGAGATCTTCCGCCAGGCGGGGATCTTCCGGCTAAAGCCGGAAGCCACGAAAAGCAGCCGCGGGGTCCAGGCTCCGGGCTCCAGGCGTCAAGCTTCAGGCGCAGCAACCCAGCTACCGGTGAATCTTGCTGAAGCCGAAGCCTATAGCCTGAAGCCCGAAGCCCGAAGCCTGTAGCCCGTAGCCGGGAAGGTTCGCCCTACGCGGCCTTCTTCAGGCGCTCGAGCGCTTTGGCGAGGATCGGATCGTCGCCGGAAGGCGTCTCGCCGAATTCCACGACGGGCTCTTCGACTTCGACTTGGGGAGCCAGGCCCTGCTCATGAATCGGCTTGGCGGCAGCGGTCAGGTAACGTGTGCTGGAGAGCCAGAGGCCGCTGCCGTCCGGCAGGCGGACCAGTTTCTGTGCGGCCGCCCGGCCCTGCGTGTGCTCGCCGATCAATTCACCTTTGTGATTCTCGGCGAGCGCGCTGGCGAACAGCTCCGCGGCGCCGGCCGTGCCGTTATCGACGAGGACGACGACGGCCGTCGCCGCCAGCGTCTTCGTGTCCTTGCCGCCTGGAGCAGTCATCGCGGCGGCCTCGACCGGCTCACGCTTGCCGCCCTTCATCTCGCGGATTGCCAGCGTCCCGCTTTCGACGAACACACGGGCTGCGGCCAGCCCATTCGCGAGATCGCCTTCGGCGTTGTTTCGGACGTCGATCACGACCGCCTGCGCCCCGGCGCCGCGGAGCGCGGTCACCTGCTTCCGAATGGAGTCCGCCGCCGCCGCGTCGAACGCAGCCATGCGGATGTACCCGACACCGCCCGGAAGGGCTCGAGATATGACGGCCGGTGC
>JACQTH010000567.1 GCA_016210935.1 Acidobacteriota bacterium
GCGCCCCACGCGGCCGCGCAACTGATGGAGCTGCGACAACCCAAAGCGCTCCGCATGCTCGACCACCATGAGTGACGCGTTCGCGACATCGATACCGACCTCGACGACGGTGGTGGAGACGAGGAGCTGAATCTCACCGGCGGCAAAGGCCCGCATCACGCGATCCTTCGCGTCCTGCTTCATGCGGCCGTGAAGCAGCGCGACACGAAACTCAGGAAAGACATCGTGAGCCAGGTGGTCGGCCATCTCCGTCGCCGCCCTCAGATCGATCTTCGCGGATTCTTCCACCAGCGGATAGATGACATACGCCTGGCGTCCCGCCTCGAGCTCCCGGCGAACGAACGCGTGGATGTCCTCGCGTCGCGATTCGGGCTTCACGACCGTCTTGATCGCGCGGCGTCCCGGCGGGAGGTCGCGAATGACCGACGCGTCCAGCTCGCCGTACACCGTCAGGGCGAGCGTCCTCGGGATCGGCGTCGCGGTCATGACCAGAATGTCGGGATTGAGCCCTTTGGCGCGCAGCGTGGCCCGCTGCAGCACGCCGAACCGATGCTGCTCGTCGATGATGCCGAGGCCGAGCCGCGCGAACGCGACGTTCTCCTGGACGAGCGCGTGGGTCCCGACCACCAGATCGATCTCGTGCGACGCCAGCCGCTCCACGACGTCCCGGCGCGCGGCCGCAGGCGTCGCACCGGTCAGGAGCTCGATTCTGAAGCGGGAGGGTTCCAGCAGCCGCCGGATGGTCAGAAAGTGCTGCTCGGCGAGGATCTCGGTGGGCGCCATGAAGGCAACCTGTAGATCGTTTTCCATGGCGACGAGCGAGGCGAGCAGCGCGACGATCGTCTTCCCCGCGCCGACGTCGCCCTGCAGCAGCCGGTTCATCGGACGAGGCCGCTGCATGTCGTCCACGATCTCTTTCAACGCCTGTCGCTGCCCCGCCGTCAGCCTGAACGGCAGGACGGACCGCGCCGACGCGCGAATCCGGTCGTCGACCTTCGGAATGTGGGGCTTCCGCTCCCCCTCGTTCTGCTCACGCCGCAGCAGCAGCCCGAACTCGAAGAGAAAGAACTCCTCGAAGATGATCCGGCGCTGCCCCGGCGTGCGGAACCGCTGCAGGACGTCGAGCGGCGTGCCGGAGGGCGGGAAATGCGCTTCCATGAAGGCGGTACGCCGGTCGGGCAACCGATGCGCCGCGCGCAGGCCGCCAGGCAGCGGATCGTCGATCTGCGCCGGCAGCCGCTGCAACACGTCCCAGACCAGCCGCCGCTGCATCTTGGGGGTCATGGTCCCGGCGCGCTCGTAGACCGGCACGATGCGGCCGGTGTGAACGGTGTCCCCCTCTTCGACGCTGTCGACGATTTCGTACTGCGGGTTCGTGAACTGCAGGCCGCCGGGCCCGCGGGTGACGGTGCCAAAGAGAATCACCTGCTGCTTCCGCTCGAACACGTCCCGAAGGAACGGCTGATTCAGCCAGGCGGCGCGAACGTATCCGCTCGAATCCCTGACGAGCGCCTCAAAGATCTTGAAGCCGGGCCTCCGCGTCGGTCGAAGCCCGCAGGAGATGATCTCGCCGGCAATCGTGACGGGCCGATCGGGTTGGATCGACGCGATCGGCTGCAGATGACCGCGGTCTTCGTATCTCAGCGGAAAGCGGCACAGGAGGTCTTCGACGGTGTGGAGCGCCACGCGTTCCAGGTCGGCGGCGCGCCGCGG
Organism: Acidobacteriota bacterium; assembly: GCA_016210935.1. Classification (GTDB taxonomy): domain Bacteria; phylum Acidobacteriota; class Vicinamibacteria; order Vicinamibacterales; family JACQTH01; genus JACQTH01. Next base: position 1,714 of record JACQTH010000567.1, read on the forward strand.
TCCGACGCCCTTGAGGTACTGGAGCCGCGTGCGAAGGAAGTCGTCAGCGCGAGGCACAAGCCATTTGACGATCTGGCGATTGCGCGATCCGGCGGTTTACGAACCAACTAGACCGGGGCTCTGCCCCGGACCCCGGCTCGGTCGCTTGCGGGGACCCCTACGCCCCGCGCCGCTCCCTCGCAGGCGCGCCGTGCGCGCCTCGGACCGCTATGGGCGCCCGCTGTCCCGTCTGCAACGAGAACAGAATTCTCGTAAAGCGCCGCATAGCGGTCCAATAAATCACCAAATCGCCAGATCGCCAAATCGCCAAATTACTGGATAACTATCGCCTGGCCCCTGTGGACTTCGATTTCGCGGATCCTCGCCGGCAGATCGAACGGCGCGTCCAGATCGACGCCTCCGGGATTTTCACTCGTCCGGGAGTAGTAGCTGACGAGCTGTTGCAGGAGCGCCTTCGGCACCGTAATCCCCGAGACTTCCGCCGATTCGAGGACGAACGTCCCGACGCCGTTCTTCGTCCGCAGCGTCCCGGTGGCGGCGACGGGGACGCGGCCGCCGACATAGCTCCACGGATCGAGCCAGCCGCC
>JACQTH010000565.1 GCA_016210935.1 Acidobacteriota bacterium
CCGCCGCGCTCCGCAGCTTCCTGCGCCAGGACCCGAACATCATCCTCGTCGGCGAGATCCGCGACTTCGAGACGGCGGAAATCGCCGTCAAGGCGGCGCTGACCGGCCACCTCGTGCTCTCGACCCTCCACACCAACGACGCGCCGAGCACGATCAACCGGTTGATGAACATGGGCATCGAGCCGTTCCTGGTCTCGAGCTCGGTCAACCTGATCGCCGCGCAGCGTCTGGTGCGGCGGCTGTGCAAATTCTGCAAGCAGGCACATTCCGAGCCGCCCGCGAGCCTCGAGAAGATTGGCTTCACGCCCGAGGAGGCGGTCTCGATCGCGCCGTACCGGCATGTCGGCTGCGATCGGTGCAACGGCACCGGCTACAAGGGGCGAATGGGCTTGTTCGAGGTCATGGAAATCACGGAGGAGCTGCGCGAGCTGATCCTGGTCGGCGCCTCCGCGCTGGAAATCAGGCGCAAGGCCATCGAGGAAGGGATGATTACGCTGCGGCGCAGCGGGTTGTTGAAGATCAAAGATGGGCTGACAAGTATCGAGGAAGTGGTGAGAGAGACGGTTGTGTAGAGTGCCTGGTGTGCCTAAAGTGCCTGGTGTGCGTGTTGGCGCCCACAGACTTCAGGCACCCTAGGCACTCCAGGCACCCCAGGCACTTCATGTTCAACTTATGACCCTACCCGAACTGCTCAAATATCTCGTCGAAGTCCAAGGCTCCGACCTGCACATCACCACCGCGTCGCCGCCGGTCGTGCGCATCCACGGCGAGCTGCAGCGCGTGAAGCTGCCGGATCTGTCGCCGTCGGAGACCAAGCAGCTGATTTACAGCATCCTGACCGACGCCCAGAAAAAGCGGTTCGAGGACTCGCAGGAGCTCGATTTCTCGTTCGGGATCCGCGGCCTTGCGCGGTTTCGGTGCAACGTCTTCAACCAGCGCGGCGCGGTCTCGGCGGTCTACCGGTTGATTCCCGAGCGGATTCGGACCCTGCAGGAGCTCGGGCTGCCGGCCTCGCTGCCGGCGATGGCCGAACGGCCGCGGGGCCTGGTGCTCGTGACCGGCCCGACCGGCAGCGGCAAATCGACGACGCTCGCGGCGATGCTCGACAAGATCAACGTCGAGCGCCGCGGCCACATCCTCACGATCGAGGACCCCATCGAATTCGTCCACACGCACAAGAACTGCATCGTCAACCAGCGCGAGATCTTCAGCGACACGAAAGGGTTCGCGCAGGCGCTTCGCGCGGCGCTGCGGGAGGATCCGGATATCGTGCTGATCGGCGAGATGCGCGACCTCGAAACGGTTGAGTCGGCGCTGCGGATCGCCGAGACCGGACACCTGACGTTCGCCACGCTCCATACGAACAGCGCGGTCCAGACGATCAACCGCGTGATCGACATCTTCCCGTCGCAGCACCAGTCGGCGGTCCGGACCCAGTTGTCTCTGGTGCTGGAAGGCGTGGTCTGCCAGGCGCTGCTGCCGCGGGCGGACGGCAAGGGACGGGTGGCCGCCGTCGAAGTGCTCATCCCGACGCCCGGGGTCCGGAACCTGATTCGCGAGGATAAGATTCACCAGATCTATTCAGCCATGCAGGCGGGGCAGGAGAAGTTCGGCATGCAGACGCTGAACCAGTCGCTGGCTTCGCTCTATTTCTCCAAGCAGATCACGCTCGAGACGGCGATGGCGGCCTCGTCGCTGAAAGATGAGCTGCGCGAGATGATCAACCGGGGGAGCGTCGTGCTGCCGGGCGCCGGTCTGACGGCGGCACGCCCGCCCGTCAGGCCCGGGGCGAGAGCGTAAGCGATGCCGACATTTGCGTATTCCGGACGAACGCGCGGCGGCGAGACGGTCCGAGGCGAGCGGATCGCCGACACCATCGAAGCTGCGGTGCAAGGCCTGCGCCGCGAGCAGGTGCTGGTGACGCAGATCCAGCCGGTCAAGATGAAGGCGGCGCCGGCGAAAGCCAAGACCGGGAAGAAGGTCAACGCGAAAAACCTGGCGGTCTTCACGCGTCAGTTCTCCGTCATGATCGACGCGGGGCTGCCGCTGGTGCAGTGTCTCGAGATCCTCGGCAATCAGGAAGAGGACAAGGGATTCGCCACCGTCATCCTGCAGACGCGGGGGGACGTCGAATCGGGCGCGTCGCTCGCCGATGCGATGAAAAAGTACCCGAAGACCTTCGATCCGCTGTTCACGAACATGATTGCCGCCGGCGAGGCGGGCGGCATTCTCGACACGATTCTGAAGCGGCTCGCGAGCTACATCGAGAAAGCGGTCAAGCTGAAGGGCCAGGTCAAGTCGGCGATGGCGTACCCCATCGCCGTCATCTCGATTGCCGCCATCGTGGTGGCCGGCATTCTCTGGAAGGTCATCCCCACGTTCGCGTCGCTGTTCGCGGGTCTGGGCGCCGAGCTGCCGCTGCCGACGCGCATCGTGATCGCCGCCAGCAACCTGATGGTGCAGTTCGCGCCCTTCATCATCGTGGGAGTGATCGGGCTGGGGTTCCTGTTCAAACAGTACTACGCGACACAGAACGGCCGCCGCGTCGTGGACCGCCTGATCCTGAACGCGCCGGTCATCGGGCTGATCATGCGGAAGATCGCGGTCGCGCGCTTCTGCCGCACGCTGGCGACGCTCGTCAGCTCGGGCGTGCCGATTCTCGACGGCCTCGAGATCACGGCGAAAACCGCCGGGAATTCCATCATCGAGGACGCGGTGATGTCCACGCGCAAGAGCATCGAGCGCGGCGAGACGATTTCGTCGCCGCTCAAGGACAGCGGCGTGTTCCCGCCGATGGTCAGTCAGATGATTGCCGTCGGCGAAGCGACCGGCGCGCTGGACACGATGTTGTCGAAGATCGCCGACTTCTATGAGGAGGAAGTCGACGCGGCGGTGGCGGGTCTGGTGTCGCTCCTCGAACCCTTGATGATCGGACTGCTGGGTCTCATCGTCGGCGGCATCGTCATCGCGATGTATCTGCCGATATTTGACCTGATCAAG
>JACQTH010000572.1 GCA_016210935.1 Acidobacteriota bacterium
GAGCGGGCTCGATTGGCGCTTCGTCCGTGAAGCTGGTCGATTGCAGGACGTAGTACACGAGATGCTCGCCTTCACCTTCCGCACGTCGCTCGCGGCTCCGCGCCTCCAGTCGCCGCACGTACGCCTCGAAGGTGGACGCGTCTTTGCCTGTGTCCGGATGCGCGCCCTGCAACCAGTCGCGGACCTGCGGGGCGAGATCCGCGTACGCGATCGCGCGCCGGGGGGGCGTCTGCGCGTAGAGCGTGGCGCTCGTCACGAACAAAAGCACTAGGTTCAAGGCAGACCGAACCGCGTGCGAAAAAGGCAACCGTGGAGCACGCGGAGCGCGCAGAGAATTCTGAAAGAAAACTGTATTGTTCTCTGCGTTCTCTGCGGTTCGCATTTTGCGTTCCAGGGTGGTTTAGCGGCCTGCCCGCACCAACTCACCAAATCAACTTGATCCCCAGCTGCACGTGGCGCGGGAAGTTCGACTGCGCCATCGCCGCCAGGTTGATCTGACCGAAATCCGAGTTGTTCGGGTTGTTCCCGTAGTTCCGCGTGCTGTAGACCGCCTTGTTCAGCAGGTTGAAGACCTCGACGCGGATCTGCGCCCTGACGCCGCCGGTCAGCCGCACGAACTTGGCGAAGTTCATGTCGAACTGCTGAAACGACGGACGCCGGATGTGGTCGTCACGCGAGTTGGTCGTCTGGCCGGTGAAGCTCGGACGCACGATGAAGTTCGGCTCCGTGCAGCCAGCGGCGACGGAAAACGCCTGCATCCGGACGACCCCGTCGTTCCCCATCTGCGCGACGCACGGGATGACGCCCTGGATGATTCCGGGTCGTGCGTTCGGATTGGGATTCTCCGCTCCCTTGACGTAATAGACGTTGCTGGGCAGGTCCCATGGCTGTCCGCTGGTGTAGATGTAGAAGCCCGCGACTTCCCAACCGCCGACCACGGCATCGACGACCCCTGGCAGATTTCGAAGCCACCGCTGTCCATTCCCGAATGGCAGCAGATACACGCCGGAGATCGTTGCACGGTGCGGCCGATCCGACGCGGCACGGCTCTGATTGATGGTTCTGGCGATCGCGTCTTTATAGCCATTGCGTTCGATCGTCGTCGAAAACGTGTACGTGCCATTCAGCGTCAGCCCCGCTGAACTGCGCTTGGTGACCGTGAGCTGCGCCGAGTCGTACCAGGTGCGTCCCTCGTTCAGCTGTTGTTGAGTAATCCCGCCAAACTGCGGGAACGGCCTGGCCAGATCTGAACGAGCGATTGTCGAGCTGGTGAATCTCGTTGTCCCTTCGAACCCGGGCACATTGAAGAACGGATTGGGCACGCGCTCGTTGCAGAAGCTCACGTTTCCGCCCGCGGTCACGTCACACCGGTTCCGGAACTCGAGGCTCATTTCGTTGAAGCCGCCCCAATTGCTGGTCTCCTGGTGAGCGCGACTGCCGACGTACGCCAGCTCGACGGTCGTGCGCCATGGAAGCTGTCGCTCGATGCCGAGTGAGAACTGGTGTGTGTAGGGAACCTCGTAGTCCGGGTTGGAGAAGCTCGCCCCACGGCCAAGGGCTGTCATCAGGCCAAGCGCGCTCCCCTCCGGCTGCGGAATGCCATTCGGGTACGGGTTCCCAAGATTGACCAGGTGGGTCCTGCCGCCGTCGAGCGTATTCACGATCGACGTCTGCAGGTTGAAGCCTTCGACGATCCCCATCGCGGTCGGGTTCATGTAGTAGCGCCCGTAACCGGCCTTGACGATTGAACGCTCGCCGAGCCGGTAGGCAAATCCCGCGCGCGGTTGAACGTTGTTCCAGTCGTACTTGTATGGCGACTCCGGATTCCCGTCGACGCCGGCGAAGGTGAGCCCGCCGCGCACCTGGAAACCCGGAAATCGCGTCTGGTCGATGAACCGCGTCACCGGGTTGAGCGAGGTGCTGTCGAAGCTGTAGTTGACGCGGTTGTGTGCTTCCGCCGGTGGGCCGCTGAAGTCCCACCGCAACCCGAGATTGACGGTCAATCGATCGGTGATCTTCCAGTCCTCCTGCACCCACGGAGCGACATAACTCCAGCGAAACCGCGGGAACAGGTTCACATCGACGAAGCCTTCGGTGTGCCCGAGCAGGAACGACGCGAACGCGTGGCCGGACAGCGCGTCAGCCTGTTGGAAGTCGCGCTGCGTTGGCCCTCTTCGGAAGTTCAGGCGCATCGAGGAGTTGCCGCTCTGGATGCGCTGGTAGTCGGTCACGCGCATTTCGAGGCCGGCCCGCAGCGTGTGAGCGCCCTTGAGCCATGTCGCGTTCGGCTGCAGGCTGAAGACCGTCGTCGGCTCTTCGGTGAAGGTGCCGCGACCAAGGCCGGTCATGTCGCTGATGTCGATCTGCGGGAACATCTTGATCTTGAACTGATCGACGAGCGATTTCGGGAACCCCAGCTCGGTGAGGTCGTATCCCAGGCCGGCCTCGGTCCGAGCCTGCTCGTTGTACCGGTTTGCGGACGC
>JACQTH010000566.1 GCA_016210935.1 Acidobacteriota bacterium
ATCGATCGGGCCCCGTCTTCACCCAGAGCAGAATGAAACCGGCAACCGCCGCCAAAGACGGAGCATGCGTCATCGTCGGCTCCTTCACGATGTACCAGAGAATGAAGGAGCCGAGGCCGATTCCGAGCGTGGCCAGAATCGCGATCGGCAGACGCACATAGGCCGCGGCGAGCCGGCCGCACCACCACAGACCAAGCAAGCCGTAGAACAATCCGGCGAGGCACACCGCCTGCCGATACGGGAACGACGTTCCGTCGGCGGAAACCGGATACCCGCGCGCTTGGAGTCCGCGGGCGACGAGATGACCGACGCCGAAGAACGGACTCCAGACGATGGCGGGGCCGATCGTCCAGGCGGACTGCGCGTGGCCGGTTGCGGTGGGCACGAACAGGTGCGGTTTGTCGCCCAGGCCGATCATCGTGTAATCGTTCGTGAAATCGACGTCACCATCGAACCAGAGCGAGCGCAGGTATGCGTAGTAGTAGAAGCCGTCGCTCTGGAGTCTGGCCCCGAGGTGGAGCTGAGCGACCACTCCTCCGGCAAACACGGCTGCGAGCAGTGCCATCGCGGTCGCGCGGCGTCTCTTGTCGCCGCCGCGTTCCGCGGAGACGGCAACGAGTGCGGTCGCGATCAGGGCCATCCCCAGCACCGCCCAGTCGGACAGGGCGAGACCGAATGCGCCCACGAGCGACGCTCGCGCGAGCTGACGGCCGCACAGGTCGGACGTGGCCAACGCCAGCAGCACAGCGCCCGTGATGGCGGAAATCGTGCGCGGCTTCATGTTCAACCGGGGCTCTGCCCCGGACCCCGGCTCGGTCGCTTGCGGGGGCCCCTGCGCCCCGCGCCGCTCCCTCGCGGGCGCGCTGTGCGCGCCGCCGTTATGCGGCACGGGGACAGAATTCTCGCTGGGACCCCGCATAACGGCCTGTCAAAGATCGTTCCCATGCCTGTTCGTCAGCTCCGAAAAGAGTTCGAGCAACTGATCGACGACCACGCCCCAGGTGAACTCGCGTTCGACAATCTCTCTGCCGGCACGCCCCATGGGTTCGAACGAGGCTTGTTGGGCCAGCGCGGACCGGATGGCGTTCGCGAGCGCCGGCGCATCTGCCGGCGGCACCAGCCAGCCGTTGACGCCGGGTCGAACCTTGTCCGGCAGACCGCCGGCCCGGGTGGCGACGACCGGCCGTCGGTGCGCCATCGCTTCGAGCGTCACCAGGGAGCTTCCTTCGTACAGCGTCGGGTGGACGAACAGATCGGCGGTTTCATACCACTCGTGCAGTCGCGTGTCCTCCACTCCGCCGGCAAACGCGATTCGATCGGCCAGACCGGATCCCGCGACGGCCGAGTGCAGCCGCGACGCGTAAGGTCCGTCGCCGACCACGACCCACCGCCAGCGAAGATCGCGCAGCGTCTGCAGCGCCGCGATCATGAATTGCAGACCCTTGTTCCGTTCAAGGCGGCCGACGCTGAGCAGCAGCGGATCATCCGGCCGGGCGCCAATTCGGCGTCTGAGGCGGGCCGCGTCCACCGGGACTCCGGCCGGGCCTGCGACCGTATCACACACCGCCAGATCGATCGCATTGGGGATCGTGCGAATACGGGCCGGCGGCGTGCCCAGATGCCGCTGCACGACCGCTTCGAGCGATCGGTCAGTGGCAATCACAGCGTCCGCGGCGCGCGCACACGTTCGAACAGCCCGGCGCAGCGGCAGGTACCCCAGGCGCTTCAGGGCCGACCCGCCAAACTTGCCATCGACGCCGCCGAACTCCTCGAGTCCGTGTGGATTGAACACGAAGGGAACGGCCCTCGGTGGCTTTCGCTGTGTGTGTTTCAGGCGCGCCGTGGCGTAGCCGAGCGCCGCGGCGCCGAACCCGTACACGAGATCGACACGCTTCTCCCGCGCGAGCCTGTCGGCCTCCCGTCCAAGCCGCCGGCCGAACCACAAGTAGGCGGTGCTGCGATCGAGGACGGTCGTGCCGCGACGACCGGCAAGCGGAAATGTCCGGTAGGGGAGCGTCACGACGGTCACGTTGGCGACATCGAATGCGGGAGCCCCGCGCCTGGCCTGACGCGTCAGCAGCGTGACGGCGACGCCGCGGGCCGCCAGGTGTCTGACGAGATCGCCCGTGTGCCGTTCGAGACCGCCATGCCCGTGCAGCGGAAACACGGCGCGCGAGAGGACGGCGACGCGCATGAATGTCACGGGACTCGGGAGTCGGGAGTCGGGATTCGTAGGAAATGCAACCGCAGAGGACGCAGAGCTCGCAGAGAGTATTGAATTAACGTTCTCCGCGTGCTCTGCGCGCTCCGCGGTCGCCTTTCTTTCGAACCCGGAACCCCGAATCCCGGCAGCGACAAGCATTCAGAGTAGTTCACGGTACAGCTTTTCCAGGCGATCGACGACGACCTTGACGTCGAAAGCCTCCCGCGCATGCCGGCGCGCCCCCTCGCCCAGCATCGCGGCAAGCGCGCGGTCGCCGGCGAGGCGTGACAGATCCTTCGCGAATCCCTCCTCGTCTGCGGACAACAGGCCGGTGCGCTCGTGCAAGACGATTTCGCGCGTGCCTCCCGTGTCCATCGCCGCAATCGGCGCGCCCAGCGCGCTGGCTTCGAGCAGGACGCGACTCAGCGACTCGGGGCCGTGTGACGGAAACGCGAGGATGGCGGCATGCGCCATCCAGCGCCAGGCCTCCTCGCGCGACTGCCAGCCGGTGAATTGCACAGAGAGACCCAGACGAGCGGCCTGCGCCAGCAACGCCGGGCGATCCGGACCATCACCGACAAGGACGAGCGGGAGACGAAGACGTGCGTGTGCCGTCGCGTCCAGGAGCTTCCGCACGCCTTTGTTCGGGGCCAGCTTGCCCGCGTACAGGACGTACCGCTCCGCGAGCGGCGGCGGCTCGCGCCGGAGCCTCGGTTCCTGCGCGTCCATGATCGAGAAGTCGATCGGATTCGGAATGATCTCGAACCGCGTCTCGCGGAGCTCCGGTGCGCGGGCCCGCAGATCGCGCGCCAGCGTCGAGCTGACCGCCACGATCGCGTCGGCGTCGGCCAGCGCGACCCGCTTGCGCGCGAGGTTGGCGCGCATGTACGGAATCATCGGCAGCGCGAGCGGCCACAGCGCCCCCGCGCGCGGCCGGACGCACGTGCACATCATGCCGGGCGAACACACCGGACAGAGCTGGGCGGCGCCGTAGTCGTGGATCAGATCCGACCAGTAGCAGACCGGCCAGTAGTCTCGCACGGTGCAGACCACCGGGCGGTCCTGACTTCTTGCCGCGGCGATCGACGGCGGCCCGGTCATCACGTGCTGAGCGTGGACGAGATCGATCGACTGCTCTGCGATCACCTGCGTCAGCATCTTCGTCAGCTCGCGGTAGAGCCGCTCGTTCTTGAAATAGTTCCTGACGTACGGCAGGTTCGGCGCGAAGACCGGGAGCTCGTTGACCATGAAGCCGTCATACTGGCGTTTTCGTTCGCGACGTCCGCCCCGCCATTCAAACGAAGCCATCGGCCGGAGGATCAACAGCTCGTGGCCCCGCGCGCGCAGCTCTTTCGCCACCTCGTACGTGCTCCAGCCGCTGCCGCCGCAATCGGGTGGAAACGAATCGGTGGTGAGAAGGATGCGCATAGATCAGTGGGCAGTGGGCAGTTTGGCGTGAGGCCGGGCGGCGGCGCGGCCGTCACCCAGGATGTTCTGCGAACTGCCTGGGGCCCACTACCCACCGCCCACTACAGTAGTCTTTTCAGCGCCTCGTCCAGCCGCGCGCAGTGGACCGCCCAGCTGAACTCGGACACGACACGGGAGCGGGCCGCCGCCCCTCGTCTCGCGCGCTCCGCCGGGTCGCTCGCCTCCAGCAGCGCCGCGGCGAGCGCGTCGGGCTTCGCTCGGTCGTAGAGCCAGCCTTCTTCCCCATGCCGCACGATCTTCCGGAGCCGCGCCAGATCGGGTGCGACCACCGGCAGGCCGGCGGCCATGTACTCGAAGACCTTCAGCGGCGACCAGAAAAACTCGATCGCGAGCGGCGGATGGGCGGCGGCCTCAAAGGGGGCCACGCCAATGTCCGCCGAGGCGAGGGCCGGCGGAATCCGATCGTGTGCAAGAGGCCCCGTGAACGTGATGCCGCTCACGCCGTGAGCCTCCGCCCTCGCTCTTGGAAGCTCGGGGCCGTTGCCGATCAGCACCGCTTTGATCTGCACGTTTCCGCGACGTCGCAGATCCGCGATCGCCCGGACGAACGTCGAGGCGCCGTGCCACGGCCGGAACGCGCCAACAAAGACCGCGATGATGTCGTCCGGTCCGCGCGCGAAGGGAACGGCGCCGGCGGCGTCCGGGCGAAACGCGTCGGTATCCGCACCCCATTCGAGCTCGAGGACGCGAGGCCGCGCGGGTTCAGGGACGATCGACGCGCTCGGCGTGATAAGCAGATCCGCGACGCTGCACTGCCACTCGCGCCATCGCCGCATCGGTTGCACGATCGTCAGCAGATCGAGCGTGCGTTTCGGCGACCGGGGATAGTCGACGATCGGCGCGTTGACCTCCAGCACGGCACGCGCGCCGGTCCGGCGGGCCGCGATCATGCCTTCCCCCCCGAAATTGTAGTAACGCTCGATGATGACGTGCGCCCCCATCCGGCGGGCGAGCGTTTCAATCCGTCTGGCGCGCGCCCACCGGAATTGCCGCAACCCGAGGAGCGGCCCAATCTCGTTCCACTGTACCTTGGAGGAACGTGGGAACCCTTGTCGTGACGCCTCAGCGGCGGCATGCACCGTATGACCGAGAGCCGCCAGCCCTTCGGCGACCGCCTGGACGTGGACAGACCCGCCGGTCGTTCCCGGCACCACCTGGTCGGTCGCCACGTAGAGGATGTTCATGAAGAGAAATGCCTGGAGTGCCTAAAGTGCGTAGAGTGCCTGGGGTGCTGGAGTCTCGATTCTTTACTTTGGCACTCCAGGCACTCTAGGCACACCAGGCACCTCAGGCACTCTGCTTTTTTCGCAATAGCGCGAAGAACGGCCCCGATTCGATTCGACCGAAGAGCACGAGGTCGACCTTCATCGCGAGCGTGAGCCCGCGAAGTGCGACATACGTCGGTCCGCGCCGGGCGATCCGCTGTTTGATGGCAGCTCTCATGTCTTTGTGGCTTCCACCGGAGTCTTCGTGGCTTCCGCCTTCTTGACCGCCGTAGCCTTGGCGAAGGCGGTTAGGCGGAAGATCCGCGACCGTTCGTCCGCCCGAAGCCGGAAGCCACGAAGAAGAAAACCTCCGCACCAGCTGTTCGCCCACGCGAACCAGGATGTTCTCGACAACCCCACCGACCAACGGCGTGTAGTACCGAAGGCGGGCGACCTCAAATCCGGCGGCTGCCGTTGTGTTTCGGAAATCCGGAATGTCCGCCAGCGGGTTCAGATGATCGGACTTCCGCAGACGCTCATGCTCCAGATCCACAAGGCCCCGGCGTTCGAGGGCGCGCGCCAGGCGGTTGATCGCTTTCAGCCCCGCCGCGACGAGGGAGTTCTTGCGAACATGGCTGTACACGAAGAGCTGCCCGCCCGGCGTCAGGACGCGTGAGACCTCTCGCAGCATCGCGCCGAGCGAATCCCGCGACAGATGCTCGAGAACGTCCAGCGCGTACGCCTTGGTGAACGAGGCATCGTCGAAGGGCAGTTGCCGGAGATCGCCCAGCACCAGGTCAACGGATCCGCGCGCCTCACGCGAAAAGTACGGGCTGACGTCGACGCCCACCTGATAGGCGCCTGCGCCGCCGTTCCAGATCAGCACCCGTCCGCTGCCGCAGCCCAGATCGATGATGCGATCGCCGGGCGCGGGCCGCAGAAACTTCCGCAGCATGTCGTTCCGAATCGCTGCGGAAAGCAGCGGCGGGGCGGTGGTGGCATGGCGGGGATCCGCGTGCAGCGCCTCGTCCAGGTATTTGGTCTGTTCGGCATGCGGATCGCGCGGCCGCAGGTCGAGGTGGTCGCCGGGCGCGTCGAACGTGCGCATGCAGGAGAGGCAAGACACCCGAAGCGCGCCGGGGTCACGCCTGACGCGCCCACGACAATCCGGACACCGGACAAGCTCGAGAAGCTGCGCCGAGATCACGTTGCGCCACCATTTTCTAGCGAAGCTCCGCCTCACACCGACCAGCTCCGCTTCGCTAGATCACGAAGCTTTATTCAATAGCCCCGCTACGCGGGGGCTAGCCGTGCCTGGGCGCCAGAATCTTACCGTTTCATACACATC